>NZ_JBEPXO010000036.1:0-35971 GCF_041641895.1 Salinigranum sp.
TCGCTCCCCTTCCCGGTGAACAGGACGAACGGGAGGTCCGGCCACGTCTCGCGGACCGCCTCGAGGAACGCGAGGCCGTCCGTCTCCGGCATGTCGTAGTCGCTGACGATACAGTCGACGTCGTCGCCGTCGAGTCGGTCGAGTCCCTCGCGCGCGCTCGTCGCCGTCTCCACGACGAGGCGCTCGTCCTCGCGGGGGACGTACTCGGCGACGAGCGCTGCGAGAGCCGGGTCGTCGTCGACGACAAGCACTCGTATCGAACCGTTCATTGCTCCTGTCACGTTTCGAGAGCATATAAGCGCACGCGAGAGTGATACACGAGAGAACGTGTGAAGAAGTAACACGGGACGGTTGTACCCTTCACCACGCACGTCGCCACACAGACCGTGGTGGGAGCCACAGTCAGAACGGGACGACGAGGAACGTCGCCACGAGGAAGACGACCATCAGGACGCCGAACACCGTGTGTGCCGTGCGGACGACGGTGAACGCCCGACCGCGCGGCGGATAGCCGTGCCGATGGGTGATCAGCGCGACGCCGGTGACCAGCGTCAACAGGGCGTGGATCAACGCGCTGGTCGCCAGTCCGACGTGGCTGAAGACGATATCGACCATCGTCATGCCCGCCCCCCGACGGGAAAGACGTACAGCGGTCGCTGCCCGGCGGGAGCGCCGACGAGTGACCGGACGCGCTCGTCGTTGAACGCCCCGACGGCGACGGTGGCGAGTCCCAGTGCCTCGGCCTGCAGGTAGAGGTTCTGTCCGGCGTGTCCGGCCTCCATCGGCACGTACCGCCGCTCTCCCCGGTCGCCGTACTTGACTGTCGTCCGCTCGTCGACGGCACAGACGACGATGTCGACGGCGGCCCGCTCAACGAACGCCTGGTCGACCGCTGCCGCGCGCAGTTGCGACTGGACGTCGCCGGTCCGCCCGGGGGAGAGTTCGTGTCTCCTCGGCTGGTAGCGGTAGACGCCTGGGTCGAGTCCGTCCACGCCCGGTGTCCCGACGACGGCGTACACCTCCAGCGGGTAGAGCGCGCCGGCACTGGGCGCGGCCCGGTGGCCCGACATGCGGTCGGTTACGCCCTGGGTCGCCCACAGCAACTGTCCGAGTTCTCGACGGGTGAGTGCACGGTCGGCGTAGTCGCGTCTGGAACGCCGGTTCGTGAGCGCCGTCTCGACCGAGACGTCTCCCGTCCGGGAGGGGGTGGGAAGCGGGACGGTCTCGCTGGACTGCCAGGCGCTCCCGCCGTCCGTTCGCACGAACCTGACCGCACCGGTCGCGACGCTTATCAGGGCCGACAGGACGACCACGGCGACGACGGTGACGGTCGTTCGCCGCGATGGGGTCTCGAGGCTCATACGTGTAGAATGTCGTCTCTTCAACAAAAGTTCGCCGTGGCGGGCAGTGACCGTTTCCGTCCCCGCATCGCACCCCGAAAGTCCACAGAATTCGTTGTACGTCTGACGTCGTAACCTGCGGGCTTCGACCGGCCACCACTGGTCGGTCGGGGGCGCCAGCGCCCGTCTCAGACCCACCAACGGCCGGCGGGCCGGGCGAGGGACGGCCCGCTGGGACGCTTCGAAGCCCGTCCGTGCCGGCGACACGGAGAACGCGCTGGAACCGTCCCGTCCACTGGGGGAGTGTCCGACGCGTCGAGCGCGAGGGGACCGGTACGTCTGTCCGTCCGTGCACTGACCAGGCGTCAGGCGCTGGCGAGTCGTCGACTCTCCGAGGACGAAGAGAAGAACGGAAGCAGGACCGGAGGAACGACCCCCCGCTAACCCGGGTGGACACGAGAGCGACGGCCGACCCCTGTCGGCCGGGCGCGCACGTCCGACGAGGACTGTTCTTCGGCGCGGTGAGGATGCCCGCTCGAGTACAATTTGCAATGTCGAATCAGGCCCTCGGACGTCGGAGACGGGCAGTCGCCCGCACGGGACTCGCGACGTCGGAGTGTGCACGGCCGGGCGGCGTCGAGAGCGGGGGGTGTCACCCGCCGTGTGCGTCCCGGTGGGGGCGGCAGACGGGAGCGGTGCGGGCGTCCGCCTCCGTCCGCCGGACCCTCCCGAGTCGGTCGACCTTCACCCGCTCACCCGGGAACGCCGCCACGACTCCAGGTCCGACACCTGGTTGAACGTGTAGAGGTGGACCCCCCGGAGCCCGCAGGACGGGTCGTCGGCGTGGGGCGCGAGGCCCTCCACCAGTTCGTCCGGCGTGTACTTCCCGCGCGAACTGACGAGCTGGCGGACGAACCCCACGACGCCCGTCGTCTTCTTCAGGAAGCGGACGGAGTCGCCCACGCCCACCTTGCGGGAGATACGGAGGAGCCGCTGGTACTTCATCACGCCCGGGATACCGACCTCGACCGGGAGGTCGACACCGCGGGCTCGCACCGCCTCGACCCAGCCGAGGACGGCCTGCGGGTCGTAACAGAGCTGCGTGACGATGTACGTCGCGTAGGGCGCCTTCCGTGCCATCGCGTCCGCCAGCGTCTCGTCGTCGATGAACTCGTGGCCCTCGGGGTAGCCCGTGATACCGACCTCCTCGAAGGAGTAGCCGAGGTCGTCGAGCGCCACGAGGAGGTCGTGCGCCGACTCGTAGGGACCATCCGGCTCGTCGCGGTCACCGCCGGGGACGAAGATGTCGGTCACGCCCGCCGCACGCAGGCGGGTGGCCACGTCGTCGAGGTGTGTCTCGCTCTCGACGTAGCGGGCGGCGACGTGCGGAACCACGCCGTACCCCCGTGCGGCCGCGCGCTCGGCCCACTCGACGGTCGCATCGAGTCCCAGTTGCGGGGAGGTGGTGATCGCCACCTCCGCCCCGTCGGGCAGTTCGTCCAGCTGCTCGCCGAAGCTGTCGAACGGCATCAGTTCGTACCGGGGGTTCGTGAGCAGTTGCGATACGCCATCCGTGGTCGTCGACCGGCCGTCGAGTGACATGGTTCTGTTTGGGGTACGGCGGAAGCCCGAACGCTCGCGTATTCGGCTCCTGTCCTGTACGTCGATGACAGGCCGACACACTTCAATCGGTCGCTCCGCCGCCCGTATCGGCCGACGCGGCAGACAGGCGGTAGTCTGAAGTGACCCCACCGAGAGCCACGCAGTATGCGACGAGTCGTCGTCGACCAGGACATCACACCGACCGAATCAGTACGCCGAGGACTCCCCGACGACTGGGAGGTGTCGTTCGGAATCGAGGGGACGACCGAGGGTGCAGTCGCGGCACTGGCCGAGGCGGACGTGGCGCTCGTCACCTCGCGCGTCCCGCTCGACCGACACGTCGTCGAACGCGTCTCCCACGTAGAGGTCGTCGGGAAACTCGGGACGGGCGTCGACAACATCGACCGGGCCGCGGCTTCGGACCACGGCATCCCGGTGACGCACACGCCGGGGTACAACGCCCTCTCGGTGGCCGAACACACGCTGTGTCTCGTTCTCGCGACTGCCCGTCGACTCACCGAGGCCCGGACGATTCTCGAACGCGGCGGCTGGCGCGACGAGTTCACACTCGCGACCCGTCTCTCGGGGAAGAGGGTCGGAATCGTCGGCTTCGGCGACATCGGCCGCCGGTTCGGGTCGCTCCTCGGCGGCTTCGACGTCGACGTTCAGGTCGCCGACCCGTACGTCCCCGAGGTCGACGCCGAACTCGTCGGGGGGTCGATGACGTCTCTCTCCGACCTGCTGGCGACCAGCGACGTGGTCGTTCTCACCACCGAACTCACCCCCGAGACGAGGGGACTCCTCGGCGAGGCGGAACTCGACCGCATGCGGTCGTCTGCCGTGCTCGTCAACACCGCGCGGGGACCGGTCGTCGACGAGGACGCACTCGTGGCGGCGCTCGAGTCCGGCCGTATCGCGGGCGCGGGTCTCGACGTGTTCACCGAAGAACCGCTCGGCGCGGACAGTCGTCTGCTCGACCTGGACACCGTCGTCACGACGCCACACACTGCCGCGATGACCAGAGAGAGCCGCGTCGAGAGCATCGACCGGCTTACGAGCAACGTCGTCAGCCTCGTCGAGGGCCGTCCGGTCGACGAGCAGTTCATGGCGCGACCGACCGGGTGAGCGGGCGGGACGCGTCCCGAGACTCCCACTCGACGCGCCGAGACGGTCCCCGACGACCAGCCCCGGGGCACGAGGGGCCCGAGCACGAGCGGACGACGAACCTGTGAGTACACCCGGGGCGGGTCCGACCACAGACGCCTTGCCGACGGTGGAGCTCGTCCGGCCGGCCGCGTGGTCGCGCAAATTTTATACCGGTGGCCGCGCCACCGAATACTCGTGATTGGGAAAATCGACCACATCGAGATAGAGGTGAGTGACGCAGACGAGATGGCGGCGTTCATGGAGAAACTCGGGTACGAGCGTCTCCGCGAGACGGAACACCACGGCACCTCCTACGAGTACGTCCCCGCCGACGGCGAGGGGCCGCTGTTCGAGATTCACACCGTCTCCGGCGAGGAGGTACCGGGCATCAACCACATCGCGTTCGGCGTCGACGACATCGAGCGCGTCACCGAACAGCTCGAGGCGGAGGACGTCGACTCCATCGTCGGCCCGTACGACGTCGACAAGACCGGACGAACCATCACGAACTTCCGCGACCCCGACGGCAACCGCTTCCAGGTCGTCTCCGACGACGAGAACGACGACGGCGAGTAAGGTTTCGGTCGCCGACGCCGATTTTTCGACCGCGACCTCGAAACGCTAGCGACGACGTCGGCTCGAACCGCTCCGCGACCGCACCGTGACCACAACGCGTAAGACGGTGGCCGTGACACGTAGACCCTGTATGCAGCAGTCAAACAGCGTCCGGCACACCATAGAGAACGGTGGCGTCGTCTACGGGGCGCGCGCGTCGACGTTCTCGCCGACCGTCGTCGAAGTCTTCGGCTCGCTCGGAATCGACTTCGTCTGGCTCGACTTCGAACACATGGGCCCGAGTCCGTACGACAGCACCGTCTTCGAGGACCTCACACGGGCGGCGGAGGCCGGGGGTACCGAACTGTTCGTGCGCCTCCCGTCCGGTGACCCACCGCTCGTCAGGAAGGTGCTGGACGCTGGCGTCCGCAACCTCCTTATCCCGCGGGTCGACTCGGTCGCGGAGGTCAGAGCGGCGGTCGAAGCGACCCGGTTCGTCTACGACGGTCACCCCGGCGAGCGGGGGAAGGCCAGCGGTCGTTCCAGCGGCTGGGGGACCGCCACCGACTACGTCGCGACCGAGGACGAGGAGGTGTGCCTCGGGGTGATGATAGAGAAGACGACTGCCGTCGAGGAACTCGACGAGATCCTGTCGGTTCCGGACCTCGGCTTCGTCTTCATTGGGCCCTCGGACCTCTCGGTGCAGATGGGCCACCCGACGGACAAGCACCACCCGGACGTCACCGACCAGGTCGCGGCGATCAGAGAGCGCGCCCTGGCGGCAGACGTCCCGCTGGGCGGTATCGCAAACGACCCCGAGGCCATCGCGGAGGCCGAGTCGCAGGGCTACCAGATACTCCGGATGGGCGGCGACCTCGACTCGATAACGGAGACCCTCGGCGAACGCCTGGCGGCAGTCCGATGACCGCGACGACGACGCGGCACCCGGCCACGAACAGCTTTATTGTGAGTGACGAGCCCACGTAACACGATGGCACCAGCAGTCGCACGACTGGGACACGTAGCGCTCGAGACGCCCGACCTGGGAGAGTCGCTGTCGTTCTTCCGCGACGCAGTCGGCCTCGAAGAGGTCGAGCGAGTCGACGGGACGGTCTACCTCCGCGCGGTCGACGAGTGGGACCACCACTCGATGAGCCTGACCGAGGCGGAGACGGCCGGCATCGACCACATCGGCTGGCAGACGGCCGACCCGGGAGACCTCGAACCGTTCGCCGACCGCTTCGAGACGCAGGGCATCGACGTCGAGTGGGTCGACGCCGACGCCGAACCGGGGCAGGGTGAGGCCATCCGGTTCGACGCACCCAACGGCCACCGCTTCGAGTTGTACGGCGAGATGGCCAAGCCCGACCCGCCCGAGTCGCGGCGCTCGAAGCTCAAGAACCGCGTCTACGACACGACCGGGAACAACCCCATCGCCCCACAGCGCATCGACCACGTCCAGATCTGGGACCCGGACGGGAAGGAGTGTGCGGACTGGATCCGGGAACACCTCGGCTTCCAGGTGCAGGAGTACTACGACGACGCCGACGGCTCGCGCTGGGGGACGTTCCTGAGCGCGTGTGAGGTGAAGATCGACCTCGCGGTCGTCCAGTCGACGAACGAGACGGACGACCCCGCCGTCCACCACATCGCGTACACGGTGGACTCGCCGACCGACCTCTTCGACGCGCACGACGCGATGAACGAGCGGGGGTTACCGACCGACGGCATCGGGCAGCACTCCATCTCCCGGGGGCAGTTCCTCTACGCCAGAGACCCCGCGAGTACGCACCGCGTCGAGTTCAACACCGGGAGCTACCTCACCCTCGACCCACACTGGGACCCCGTCGCCTGGCAGGAGGGTGACCTCGAAGACCGGCAGTGGATCGGGTCGATCCTGTCGCGGGAACGGAACACGTACTGACGCGCGAGCACACCTCCGGGAGCCGCGTCGTCTGCTGGCGTGCGACCCGGGTCGCGTCTCGTCCCGACCGTGGACCGATGCCGTCACCGGACGAGGACCGCGACGTTCGGCACGGAGAGACACACCGTCTAGCAGCCGTGCCGACGAGCGCGGCGCGTGTTCGGGTGGCGTCACTTACTGTCACTCACACCGTCGCGTGTCGTCAGAGGAGGGTCGGAGGTGCCTACGGCGCCGCACCGTCGTCAGTTCCGACGCGGTCCGACGTCCGCATCGCGAGTTGGCTCGGCACGGGTGGCGTCGTGTCGCGTCGGCCGGCCGTCGCTGCGCGTCGCGTTCGTCGTCGAATCGTCACCGCGCGTCGTCGAGATACGGGCTCGGTGCGACCGTCGCGTCGATGTGTGTCTGCTCGTGTGGTTCGACCAGCGGGTTCTTCGTCTCGCCGTCGCCCCACACCAGCGTCACGTCGGTGCCGGGGTCGCTGTGTTCGACGTCGATAGAGCAGATAGAGATGACCTCGCGGTCGCTGTAGGAGTAACAGAAGCTCTTCGAGTGACCCACGACCTCGTCGTCGACGAGCACCTCGTCGTGGTGGCCGCCCCAGCGGTCACGCGGGAGGTCGAAGGTCTTCTTCGGCGTCCCTTCCTCGAACAGCGAGGCGAAGAGGTCGACGACGTCGTCGACGTCCCACACGAGAGTGACCCGGGTGCGGCGTGGGTTCTCCACCTCTTCCTCGAGCGCCTCCCGCCCGACGAAGTCGTGGTCGAAGGCGATCATGTGCTCGTAGCCGATGTCGACCGGACTCACGTAGTAGTCGGTGATGTCGTCCGACGAGAAGCTCCCGGCGACGGAGTACTTCGCCTCGTAGGAGTCCGCCCCGAGCCACTCCCGGTAGTCGCGCATCTCGTCGCCGGTGTAGATGGCGGGGACGTGTGTCGTGACCCAGCCGAGTTTGACGCTCAGCGGCTCGTACGCGCGTGTCCCGAGCCGACGGATGTCGTACGCTTCGCCGACCTCCAGGATGGCGTCCTTAATGTCTTCTCCGTGCTCGTACGGGCCCTGCAGCTCGAAGCCGACCTCGCCGGCCATGCCGTGGCGGAGCGCACGGACCTCGTGACCGTCGATGGTCACCGTCCCGAAGTTGAAGAACGGGACGTCCGGCAGCGGACCCTCGGTGACCTCCTGCATGACATCCAGCGCGTTCGGGCCCTGAACCTGGTAGGTGAAGAAATGCGGGTCGTCGGGGTTCACCGACGACTTGGGGTAGATGGTCTCCGTCGCGTCGTAATCTCCCGTTTCGATATGATACGCGAGCCAGTTTGCGGCCGGGTCCTTCCCACTCATCACGAACGACTCATCACCGATGCGCTGGAGGACGCCGTCGCCGATGAACTTCCCGTCGGGGTTACACATGATGGCCTGCTTGGCCTTGCCGATATCGAACCCATCGAAGCTGTTCGTACACAGCTTTCGTAGGACCGACATCGCATCGGGCCCTTCGATAACTTGGTCCATCTGGTGGTGCGAGAGGTCCGCGAGGACGCACGTCTCCCTCACGGCGCGGAGTTCGTCCATCCAGTTCGTGTACTCTCGGGCGACTTCACGCGGCCAGACCCACCGACCCCCGGCTTCTTGAAGCATCTCTACCGGGCTGTCGGCTGCATTGAGTGCTGCCTGTAAGCTCTGCTTCTGCGCTTGCGTCGACATACCCTCTCATTACTCCACCGGTGGTTAAAACTTTGGCAACCCGACCGTTCAACAGTCTCGAACGCTCGTACTGCGAATCCACAGTTCCTATCCCCTCCTTCTCTTCGCTCGACTGGCGTCTCCCTCCGTATGTGGCTCACGATGTCACTCCTCATCAGTGCGAAGGTCCCTCGCAACAGATCACGGATATCGTTCAATATCGTTGCACAAATTGTCGCCGTTGCTCGCGGGGCAGACGACGGTGTACTCCTCCGTAAATAACAGCGATAGAGATGTAATATGTGTCCGGGAGACGCCCGCGTACGAGCGAAGATAGTGTCACAGGGCAGTCCATTACACGTATATGGACGTAATACCGACCTGCGTGACACTAAGGAGAAGGGTGCCCGAGGGGCTACAGACCACTCTGCGAGTAGGTGAGTCTGAGCTCGAGCTCGTTTGCCGCGCCGGTGACGAGCTCCGGGATGGTCTGTTTGTACCGCTCGCCGACGAACCGGTTGGCAGGCCCAGCGAGGCTAATAGACCCTTTTACTCGGCCGTTCAGGACGATCGGAGCCGCGACAGCGCGCATTCCCTCTACTGACTCCTCGTCCGAGAACGCGTACCCACGCTCGCGAGTGTGTGCCAGCTCGTCACGCAGTGTCGCTGGGTCGGTGATTGTGTTGGGTGTCTTTCTGATGAGGCCGGCGTCTATCACCTCGTCGACGCGCTCCTCAGGGAGGTGGGCGAGAATTGCTTTGCCGCTCGCCGTGCAGTGAAGCGCCGACCGGTCCCCCACAGAGAGGTCAGTTCGAACGGCGTTGTCACCCTCGACACCGTATATGTACACTGCATCACCGTCCTCTTCGACGAAACACGCAGCCAGCTCGCCGGTCGACTCCGCGAGTTCGTCAACTTTAGCACGCGCCTCCGGATAGATGGCGACGTTCCACAGGGCATGGATTCCGTACCTGAGGAATCCCAGTCCGATAACGTACTTGCCGTCCGCCTTGGTGACGAAGTCGTGCTTATAAAGCGTGTTGAGGTACACCTGGGCAGTACTTTTCGGGATATCGAGCTCGTTCGACAGCTCAGTGACCGTTTTGCCGCCCCCCGCCATCAGATGTTCAGCAATATTGAACACTTTGTCGGCTGATTTGAGCACGTTGCGAGGCTTTGGCATGAGGTTACGTTGGAATCAGCCGCCTAACAAGCTTTCGGCCCCGAATTCCACGTCTGTCTCGTGTGCAATATAGTTGAACAATTCTTGTCACGTGGTATCAATGAGTGTGGATGGCTTACGCAGCCACAAATCCATCACGCATGGGGATTCGTCTCCTTCGAATCGGTGGCTGTCTGCAGCGACAATCGGCACCTCGCCCAACTGTGGTGGTATCAATCAGAACACTTTAGTGTGATAGGTTAGCATAGGGTATCAGGTATGGCAGCGAACAATAGCTCACCGAGTAGACGGAGGGTGATCAAATCGATCGGCGCGGGTGTCGGTCTCGCCGGTCTCGCCGGATGTACAGGTGGCAGTGGTGGCAATAGTGGCAGTAGCGACGGCGGTACCACGTCGTCTAGTAGTGGTGACTCGTCCGGCGGCAGTAGCTCATCGAGCGGGGGCTCCAGCGGTGGGAGCAGCGTCCCGCTCCGTGTCGCCGGGGGCGGCGGGAGCTGGGGCGAGAACCGCCGCAAAGCGTTCACTGAGCCGTTCGCGAACGGCGAAATCGCGTGGGACGAAGAGCACAAAGTCGAGTACACGTCCGCTGCCTCGAATCAGTACATGTCCGAACTGCAGCGGAGCCCGGAGCAGCCGGCGTACGACGCCATCGAACTCGACGGTCAGCGGGCTGCGATTCTCGGTGAGATCGACGCGGTCCGGAAACAGACCGACATCGAAGGCTTCGACGACATCCCGAGCGCGTACAAAAACGAGTATATGGGTGGGACAGTCGCGTTCCCCCGCGGTATCGCGGCACGGGCTGACATGACGGACAAGACCTTCGAGACGTGGGACGACCTCATCGACCCCGACCTGAAGGGCAAAGTCGGCTTCGAGCCGTGGTCGAACGCCGGGTCGAAGTACTTCTACGTCATCAACAAGAAGGAGGGGGGGACCCTCGACAACATCGAGCCCGGTCTGGAGTGGATGCGCGAGTTCGTCGAAGTGACGGACCCCATCATCTTCGACCAGATCGACCAAGCACTGAAACTCTATCAGAACGGCGACATGGTCGTCGCCCCGTTCCTCTCGGCCCGTTCGGAGAACCTCGAACTCAACGAGGGACTCGACATGGAGTTCACCGTGCCGGAAGCCGGTGCCCCGCTCGACTTCTGGGGGTACCCGATCACGAAGCACGTCAGCGACGAGCACAAGGCGGTAGCCGACGAATACGCTCGTGGCTGCCTCCACCCCGAGGTGCAGGCCACGTTCGCCGAAGTGATGGGCTACCCACCCTGCGCTCCGGGTGCGACAGAGTACATATCCGACGAGGCCAAGGAGAACCACCCGATGATGAACCCGAGCGACGAGCAGATCGAGCGCTACAACGTCGGTATCGACTGGGTTCAGGCGGCGAAACAGACGAACGCGGACGGCGAACAGTTCCGGAAGGTCCTCGCAGGCGGATAGACGGTCCCAGCCCTTTCGGCGTCCCACCTGACCGAGAAGACGGTCGAAAACCGTTCTCCTGTGGCCGTGCTCACCAGTTCCGACGTCCACTGTGCCGTTACGAGCGGCAGAGACGCGCGTTCGGGTGCGTGATACGTGTAGTCATGTCGAACATTCCCAAAGCATAAATACTGTTCTCACCATCGTGTGATAGAAACCGACCATGGCGTCAGTCAGCGTTACAAACCTTCGAAAAACGTACGGAGATGTCGTTGCCGTCGACGATGTCTCGATAGATATCGACGACGGCGAGTTCGTGTCGATATTGGGCCCATCCGGTTCGGGGAAGACGACAATGCTGAAGTCTATCGCCGGTTTCGTCGAACCGGACGGCGGGAGCATCACCGTCGCCGACAAAGAGATGATCGGGCTTCCACCCGAAGACCGCAACATGGGCCTCGTGTTCCAGCGACTGGCGCTGTTTCCACACATGTCCGTGTTCGATAACGTCGCGTTCGGGCTCCGCCATCGGGAGAACCTGAGCGAGTCGGAGCTCGAAGAGCGTGTCTCGGACATCCTCGAAATCGTTTCGCTTCCAGGGTACGGGGAACGCAACATCCAAAACCTCAGTGGTGGTGAACAACAGCGGGTCGCCCTCGCCCGCGTTCTGGTGCTCGAACCGGACCTGTTGCTCTACGACGAACCGCTGTCCGACCTCGACCGGCAACTCCGTGAGCAGATGCGTCGCGAGATCAGAGACCTCCACGACCGGCTCGAGATCACGTCCATCTACGTAACTCACAACCAGCGCGAGGCGCTCACCCTGTCGGACCGCGTGCTTGTCCTCCACGAGGGTGAGAAGGTCCGGTGTGCCCCACCGTCGGAGATTTACAGAGACCCACAGTCGTCGTTCTGTGCCAACTTCGTTGGCGACTCGAACTTCCTCGAGGGAAGCCTCGACCAGTCGAACGGCACGGCGACGTTCCGGGACGACACCGGGGCCTTCTCGCTCCCGCTCGCTGACGCCCCCGACGAAGATGCGCCGGACGTCCTCTACATTCGCCCCGAAGACATCAAAATCAACGAGGGCGACGGCGAAGGAGAGCCCTTCGAGGGGACTATAAAAAGCACGGTCCACCTCGGCTCGGTCACCGAGTACCAGGTCGAAGTCGCTGGCACCGAGTTCCTCGCGACTGACCTCGGTGCACCGCAGTACGACGAGGGCGAAACGGTGACAGTGCGGTTCGACCACTACGGGCTCGTGGAGGCCTGAGATGATCGGCGCGATAACGGACACGGCCAACGAACTCTCGACCCGCCTCGCCGGGTCGGAGTCGCTCGGAGAGCGGCTCGAAGACTACCTTCCGGCCATTCCGACGGCGGCGTACCTGCTGTTGTTCCTCATCGTCCCCATTCTGTACGCGGTCTACATCAGTTTCTTCAAATTCAGCCCGACACGGATCATCGAGTGGACGTTCACTCTCACCCACTACGAGAAGCTGCTGTTCGACTCGTTCTACCGTGGGCTCCTCTGGTACACGGTCAAGTTGTCGTTCATCGTCTCGGCCGTCTGCATCGTCGTTGGCTATCCGGTCGGGTACTTCATTGCACGCACGACGCCGATGCGCCGACAGATAGCGTTGTTCGCCGTGTTCCTGCCGTTGATGGTCGGGACCGTCGTCCGGATCTACGGGTGGATCGTCCTCTTCTCGACCAACGGTATCATCAACAGCTTCCTGCAGGCGGTTTTGGGGACGAAACTCCAACTGCTGGGTAACACCCTCTCGGTCACTATCGGCCTCGTTGGCGTCTACCTGCCGTTGGTTGTCCTCCCGGTGTACTCCTCGATAGAGGACATCCCGGACTCGCTGGTAATGGCCGCGCGTAACCTCGGGGCAAACCGACTCGAGGCGTTCTTCAAGATCACCTTCCGCCTGAGTCTGCCTGGGTTGGTCACCGGAACGATATTCGTCTTCGTCCTCACGATGAACTCCATCGTGACCCCCGACTTGCTGGGCGGGCGCACCGACCTCACGATGGGTCTGTTGATATACGACCAAGCCATCTCCGGTGGCAACTGGCCGTTCGCGAGCGCCATCGGGACGGTGCTCACGCTGACGACCACTGCACTGGTGTACATCTACTTCAAAGTCATTCGTGACCGCATGGGGGTGCAAGAATGGGACTGATGACGCTACTGACCGGCCGCAACTCGCGCTCGCTCTCGCCCGCGGCGGTCGCCATCGGCCGGGCGCTGTACTACGGACTGCTGTCGCTCGGCTTCGGCGTGCTCGTGTTGCCGATCGTCTTCGTCGTGGCGATCTCGTTCAGTCCGACCGAATCCCAAGCGTTCCCGCCGTCGGGAATCTCCTTCCGCTGGTTCAACGAGTTCTTCGCGAGTTCGTTCTTCGAGGCGTTCTTCTTCGTCAGCCTACCAATCGCCCTCACGGTGGGCCTCATGGCCACGCTCCTCGGCGTGATGGCGGCGTACGTCGTCGCCCGCCGCGAAATCCCCTTCGAGAACGAGGCTGTGATGTACTTCATCCTGCCGCTGATCATCCCGCCAGCGATCATCGCGCTCGCGATCTTGATTGTTCTTGACGCGAATCCACTGAGCTTCGTCCCACAGTTCATCAAGATCGTCATCGGTCACGTCGTGATAACCATACCCTACACCTTCCTCACATCGATGACTGCCCTCCAGTCGCTCGACGACGAACTCGAACAGGCGGCTCGAAACCTGGGCGCGTCGCCGTTCCAGACGTTCGCCAAGGTGACGCTTCCGCTGATCCGGAGCGGAGTCGTCTCCGGGTTCCTGCTCGCCTTCATCCTCTCCTTTACCGACTCAGTCATCGCGCTGTTCCTTTCGGGACGGAACACCACCACACTCCCGATCGAGATATTCACTTTCCTCCAGTACGACTCCTCGCCGTTGATTGCCGCGACGGCGACAATCCAGATCCTGCTGGTGTTCGTGCTGGTGCTCATCATCGGTCGGCTCATCGGCTTCAGAGCCGCTGCCGCAGACCTGTAACCCCGCGGCGGTAGCTTTTTACTCGCGTGTTCGGTTGAGACGCGTGGTTCACGGTCATGTCTATGACACGGTGTACGCGGTGAGTCCACGAATTCGCACGGGTGGTCGGTGAAACGACGGTCCGGACCCTCCCGAGCTTCGTCGAGGAGTACTACCACGAGGACGTACGGTGGCACGGCCCCGAACCGGTCAACGAGTTAGAGGGCCGAACGGCCGTCGAACGCGAGTTCTGGGACCCGCTTTTCACTGCCTTCCCGGACCTCGAACGGACCGACTACATGTGCTTCGGGGGCACCGTCGATGGGGAGGTGTGAGTCGCCACCGCGGGGAACTTCGTTGGCACGTTCGAGGAGGACTGGCTCGGGGTCCCGGCGACCGACGACGCGACGTGGATTCAGTACGGTGCCCTCTACCGCGTGGGCGACGGCCGAATCGCGGAGACGTGAGTCCTCTTCGACGTGCTCGACGTCCTCCGACAGGCCGGCTACCGCCCCGTCCCGTCGCTCGCACCCGAGGTGGTCGCGCCGGGACCGTCGACGCAGGACGGACTCCGGCTCACCGCGCGGGACGACGACGCCTCCGAGCGGACGCTTCAGTTGGTCGAGGCCATGATCTTCGAGGGATTGGGAGCCTACGACGGTGACGACCTCGCCGTGATGGAGATGGAGGAGTACTGGCACGAGGACTTCATGTGGTACGGCCCAGCGGGTATCGGCACCACCCACGGCATCGACGGCGTCCAGGAGTTCCACCAGGGGCCGTGGCTCGAAGCCTTCCCCGACCGCGGCACCGGCGGGGAGGCCGTCAGACTCGCTGACGGGGACTACTGCGCGTGGACGGCGTGGCCGAGCGGCGAGACGACCCACCTCGGCGACGGCCTGTTCGGGCTTCCCGCGACCGGCGAGACAGTCACCTTCCGAGTGATCGACTTCTGGCGGCGCGAGGGCGACTTGCTGGCTGAGAACGGGGTCTTTATCGACATGATCGACTTGCTGGGACAGCTGGGTGTCGACGTCTTCGAGCGGGTGGCGGAACACCCGGAGTCGGTCAGACGGTAGGGCGAGGGAAGTCGGCGGGTCACGCGTCACGTCGCGTCACGTCGCTCCCCGACCCGGCGACGGTCAGGTATTTATTCCTCGTCAGACATGCGGATGGTATGGCAGTAGACCCGAGTGAGACACCCCTTTACATCGACGGGGAGTGGCACGAATCCGAGAGCGACGAGTCGATTCCGGTCGTCGACCCGACCACCGAGGCGGAGCTCACCGCCGTTCCGTCGGCGACGGCGGAGGAGGTACGCCGAGCGACACACGCAGCCCGCACAGCCCAGTCCGAGTGGGCAGACCGGCCCGCGAAGGAGCGTGGAGACCTCCTCCGGGACGTCGCCGACGTCATCGAGGACAACGTCGAGTCGCTGGCGGAGACGCTCGTCAGGGAACAGGGGAAGACGCGCTCCGTCGCGGCGTACGAGATCGAAGCCTCGGCGGACATCGCCCGCTACATGTCGGAGTGGGACCGTCGAATCGAGGGCGACGTCGTCCCCGGGAGCACGCGCCGGCAGTCGATCACCCTGCTTCGCAAACCGTACGGCGTGGTCGCGGGCATCGTCCCGTGGAACTTCCCCGTGTCAGTCTTCGTCCGCAAGTTCGCGCCGGCGCTCGTCACGGGCAACACGGCCGTCGTCAAGCCGAGCGAACTCACGCCGCTGACGACGCTCGAACTGATGGACCTCGTCGACCGCGAGGTGGACCTCCCGCCGGGCGTCCTGAACGTGGTGCCCGGCGGCGGCGACGTCGGTGCGGGACTCGTCAGCGACCCCGACGTCGACTACGTCACCATGACCGGCAACGTCGAGACCGGGAAGGCCATCATGCGGAACGCGGCCGACGACCTCACCCGCGTCTCGCTCGAACTCGGGGGGAAGGCCCCGGCCATCGTCTGTGCGGACGCCGACCTCGACGCGGCCGTCGAGACCATCGTCGGGTCGCGTACCATCAACGCCGGGCAGGTCTGTACCTGCGTCGAGCGCGTGTACGTCCACGAGGACGTCCGCGAGGCGTTCGAGGAACGCTTCGTCGAGGCGATGGCGGCCGTCGAAGTCGGGGACCCACGCGAGGACCCCGACATGGGCCCGCAGGTGAGCGCGGGCGAACTCGAGAAGACGAACGACGCCATCCGTCGCGCGGTCGAACAGGGTGCGACGGTGGCCACCGGTGGCACCACGTTCGAGGACCCGCCCGCCGAGACGGGCTACTGGGCCCGGCCGACGGTCCTCACCGACGTCGACCAGGAGATGGACGTCGTCCGCGAGGAGGTGTTCGGCCCCGTCGCCCCCGTCGTCGGCATCGACTCGGTCGAACAGGGAGTCGAGTTCGCCAACGACTCGAACTACGGCCTCTCCTCGTACGTCTTCACCGAGCGATATCGGGACGCCATGCGCATCGCCGAGGACCTGGAGTTCGGCGAGACGTTCATCAACGGCAGCGGTGGCGCCCAGCAGGGACACCACATCGGCTGGAACGAGTCGGGGATGGGCGGCGAGGACGGCAAGCACGGCGCGATGAAGTACACGCAGATCAAGTCCGTCTACCACAACTTCGACTGAGCACCGCGCGAGGTCCAGCCGCCGTCGTCTTCGGGGCCCGGCGACCCGAACGCGACGTCTGTCGGGGCCCGGCAACCCGAACGCGGCGCCCGGCGAGTGCGTTAACTATAATTACTGGACGTGGGACGTACGCGTATGTCTACCACAGCAGTCGGAGTCGTCGGACTCGGTAAGATGGGCGGTAACATGGCCAAGTGCCTCGTCGACGCGGGGCTGGACGTCTACGGACACGACGTCGCCCCGGAGGCACGCGAGTCGTTCAGCGACTACGGCGGGACCGTCACGGAGAGCGCACGCGACGTCGCCCGCGAGAGCGACGTGACCATCACGAGCCTCCCGAACTCCGACATCGTCGAGGCGGTGTACACCGGCGCGGACGGACTCGTCGCCGAGGACGTCGAGACGGTGTTCGTAGAGATGAGCACTATCGCCCCGCCGACGACCGAGGTGCTGGCGGACGCCGTCGCGGAGAGCCCCGCGGACCTCCTCGACGCCCCCATCACGGGTGGCCCGGAGAACTCACGCGACGGCACGCTCACGGGACTGGTCGGCGGCGACCGAGACGTCTTCGACGCGGACGCCCCACAGGAGGTCCTTACCACCCTCTGTTCGGAGGTTCACTACGCCGGGTCCTCGGGGGCGGGCCACGCGATGAAGCTCCTGAACAACACGATGTCGATGGGGAACCTCCTGCTCGCGATGGAGACGGTCGTGCTCGGCTCCCGGTACGGAATCGACAGCGAGCGCCTCTGGGAAATCCTCGGGAACGCCAGCGCGACGTCGGTCGCCTTCGAGAGCCGGATGCCGCGCGTCCTCGAGCGGGACTTCGAGGCCGGGTTCACCGTCGACTTCGCCCGCAAGGACATCGGTCTCGCCGTCGAGATGGCCGACGCCGAGGACTACTCGATGCTCCTGGGCAACGTGGTCCACCGCATGTACACCCAGGCCAGCGACGAGGGGTTCGGCCAGGAGGACGTCGGCGCCGTGGTCAAGCTGTTCGAGCAGGAACTAGACGACCGGGTCGGCGGTGCGGAGGAGTGACCTCGGGACTGTCGCCGCGGAGCACGGACGCGGCCCCGCATCCGCTCGGGTGACCGGACCTGCGGAACGAGCCGGCGATTCGACGGACAGAACGGTCCCGTCGGGAGAGTCCAGCGGAGCCGGCGCATCAGCCGTCGTTCGTCGAAGTCCTCGCGGACGTGGACGACCCGCCACTCACCGCAGACGTTCCGGGTCTTCTGGTTGACGAGCCCCGTGAACGTCACGTCGGTGTCCGACGCAGTTCCGTACTTGCTCGGCCCGTCGTGGGTCGCCGTGATACGGTACGCGAGCGAGGAGTCGTAGCCGACGTCGGTCGGGACGACGAGCACGTCCTCGACGTCGAGGGTCGCGTCGGGGAACGCCGCCAGTCGCTGGAGGACGTCGTCACGGAGTGCCGAGACGACCCGGGAGCGTCGAACGCCCCGTCACTCCTCGTCGAGGAGCGTGTAGAGTTCGTCCGCCTCGATGGTGTTGCGGTCCCGCGCGTGGATGGACTGCTCCGTCGACGTGAAGTTGGACTCGAAGTTGACGTAGCGGTCGAGTTTCTCGGAGGCGTTCTCGAACACCGGCGTGCCGTGGTTGAGGAGCGCCACCTCGAAGTCGTAGTCGAGCAGTTTCTCCAGATTCACCTCCGCCTCGACGGCCGCTTCCGCGGGCTGGTTCGTGTGCGTCGCCTGCGGCGGGTGGAGGAGGTAGCCCGGTGGGAGGCCGCGGCGGTCGGAGCCACACACCGTGTCCGCACAGTGGGCGAACCCGGCCGCCTCGTCGACGAGGACCGAGTTCCCCGGGGAGTGCCCTGGGACGTGGACCGTCTCGAACCGACCGATCTGCTCGCCGTCGCCGAACAGGTGGTCCGGTTCGGTCTGGATGTCGACCCCGTAGTCGTCGATTTCGACGACGTTGTCCGCCTCGGGGACCCACGTCTCCAGGTCGTAGCGCTCGACGACTTCGTCGAACGCACCGATGTGGTCGAGGTGGCGGTGGGTGATGACGAGGCGCTCCGGGTCGACACCGGTCTGTTCGATGCCCTCGAAGAGGTACTCGACGCGGTTCTGGAAGCAGGTGTCGACGAGCGTCGGGACGTCCCCCGGCAGGTCGAAGAAGTACGTCCGGTGCCGCTCACCGCGGGTGATATCCGGGCCCTCGTCCGCCGTCTGCCACGTGATGTCGTAGACGGTGTCGGCGATGTTCAACTCGCGCACGACGGGTGCACTGTCGGCCATGCGAGGACCATCTGCGCCACGGTACAAATATATGTCGAGCAGTGATACGATCGGCCGCCCGGAGGGAGTGCGAGCTCCCGCCGCGCGCACGCGACCAGACCGTTTAATACGCGGTCAGCTGTCGGTTGATACAGAGCGCTGTCATGACAGCCGAGACCACCGACGACGCGAGACGTATCCACGAGTTCGCCCAGCGCGTCCACGACGCGAGCGCGGAGACGATTCCCGAACTACTCTCGGAGTACTACCACGACGACGCCACGTTCCACGGCCCGGCCCCGCTGGGGGAGATGGTGGGGCCGGACGACATCGCAGCGGGGTACTGGGAACCGCTCCTCGCGTCGTTCCCGGACCTCGAACGGAACGACTACGCCCTGTTCGGCGGCGAGTTCGACGGCGACCGGTGGGTCGCCGCGACGGGGACCCTCGTCGGGACGTTCGAGACGGACTGGCTCGACGTCCCCGCCACCGGTCACGCCACGTGGCTCCGCTACGGGGAGTTCCACCGCGTGGAGGACGGCCGCATCGCCGAGACGCGGAGCTTCCTCGACGTGCTCGACCTGCTCCGACAGGCGGGCTACGAGTTCGTCCCCGCGCTGGCCCCCGAGGTGGTCATCCCCGGCCCCTCGACACAGGACGGCGTGTTGCCGGAGGACGGCGGGTCGGCGGAGACGCTCGAACTGGTCGAGGACATGATCTTCGAGGGGCTGGAGTCGTTCGAGGAGGTCGGCCTCGACGGCATGGGGCTGGACGAGTACTGGCACGAGGACTTCATGTGGTACGGCCCCGCGGGCATCGGGACCACCCGTGGCATCGACGGCTTCCAGGAGTTCCACCAGGGCCCCTTCCTCGAGGCGTTCCCCGACCGACTGTCTGGTGGCGACGACGTCCGCATCGCGCAGGGGGACTACTGCGCGTGGCACGGGTGGCCGAGTCTGGAGGCGACCCACACCGGCGACGGCTGGCTGGGTCTCCCGGCCACCGGGGAGTCGGTCACGATGCGCGTGATGGACGTCTGGCGACGCGAAGGCGACCTGCTCGCGGAGAACTGGGTGTTCATCGATATGATCGATCTACTTCAGCAGCTGGGCGTCGACGTCTTTCAGCGGGTTCGAGACGACAAGCAGCACTTCTGACAGTCCCCGCACACCGTCGACGACGGGTATCCCGGCACGCCTCGTCTACCGACAGGATTTTATCGGTGTCGGCGAACCGTTCGATGATACCACTACACCCTACAATGTCTCATGAGGAACACAAGCAGGCGATTCAGGAGTTCTCGGCTGGCGTTCACCGAGCGTCCGACGACGACGTCGGGGACCTCCTCGTGGAGTACTTCCACGACGAGGTCGAGTGGCACGGACCGGCACCGATCGACAAACTCGACGGGCGAACTGCGGTGGCAACCGAGTTCTGGGAACCGCTCTTAGCCTCGTTTCCAGACCTCGAAAAGAACGATTACATTCGGTTCGCCGACGAGTTCGAAGGCGACGAGTGGGTGTGTGCAACCGGCAATCTCGTGGGGACGTTCGAGGAAGACTGGCTCGACATCCCCGCAACCGGCCACGCGACGTGGCTCCGCTACGGTGAGTTCCACCGGTTCGAAGAGGGCAAAGTCGCCGAGACGCGGACGATTGTGGACGTCCTCGACGTCCTGCGACAGGCGGGCTACCGGATCGTACCCTCTCTCGGTCCGGAAGTCGTCATCCCGGGGCCGACGACGCAGGACGGCATCCTGCACGGCGACCGAGACGAGGACGCGTCCCGGAAGACGATGGCACTCGTCGAGGGCATGCTCTTCGACGGGCTGAACTCCTACGAGGAGGAGGGTCTCGACGGGATGGGAATGGACGAGTACTGGCACGAGGACTTCATGTGGTACGGCCCAGCAGGCATCGGAAGCACACGCGGAATCGGCGCGTTCCAGGACGTCCACCAGGGCCCATTCCTCGAGGCGTTTCCCGACCGGGAAGTCGGCCACCACGACGCCCGGCTGGCAGAGGGGAACTACTGCGCTTCGACGGGATGGCCAGCAGTCGTCGGAACCCACTTAGGTGACGAGTGGCTCGGCCTTCCGGCAACCGGGAACGACGCCGAAATGCGCGTCATCGACGTCTGGCGGCGCGAGGGCGACCTGCTCGCGGAGAACTGGGTGTTCATCGACATGATCGACCTGCTCGACCAGCTCGGCGTCGACGTCTTCGAGCGCCTTCGGACGAACCCACAGTCCGTCCGGACCCGGCTGCCGTAACACGAACGCGCACACGCGTGCCGGGACCGGTACCTATTTGCCCGTGTTAGCAGTTAGCTCACTCGAGCAGGTCACATATGACGACTGAACACAAGCAGTTGGTCCACGAGTTCTCACAGCGGGTTCACGGGACGTCGGCCGCGGACGTCCGCGACGTGCTCGCCGACTACTACCACGATGACGCCTCGTGGCACGGGCCCGCCCCGGTCGACGCGCTCGACGGCGTGGACGCCGTCGCGGCGGAGTACTGGGAACCGCTCCTCGCGTCGTTCCCGGACCTCGAGAAGACCGACTACCTCCTCTTCGCCGGCGAGTTCGAGGGCGACCAGTGGGTGTGTGCGACGGGGAACCTCGTCGGGACGTTCGAGGCGGACTGGCTCGACATCCCCGCGACCGGTCACGCCACGTGGCTCCGCTACGGGGAGTTCCACCGCGTGGAGGACGGCCGCATCGCCGAGACCCGACACCTCGTCGACGTGCTGGACGTCATGCGGCAGGCGGGGTACGAGTTCCTCCCCGCGCTGGCACCCCAGGTCGTCGTGCCCGGGCCAGCCACGCAGGACGGCCTCCTGCTGGGCGAACAGGACGAGGCGGAGTCGGCGAAGACGCTCGAACTGGTCGAGGACATGATCGACGGCCTCCACGAGTACGAGGACGTCGGCCTCGACGGGATGCGCCTCGAGCGCTTCTGGCACGAGGACTTCATGTGGTACGGACCGGCCGGGACCGGGACGACTCGCGGAATCGACGGGTTCCAGGACTTCCACCAGGGACCATTCCTAGTGGCGTTCCCCGACCGGAGAGGTGGGAACCACGTCGCGCGCTTCGCGGACGGGACCTACTGCGCCTCGACCGGGTGGCCGTCGGTGGAGGCGACACACCTCGGCGACGGCTGGATGGGCCTGCCGGCCACCGGTGAACCCGTCGAGATGCGTGTGATGGACTTCTGGCGGCGCGAGGGCGACCGGCTCGCGGAGAACTGGGTGTTCATCGACACGGTGGACCTCCTGTCGCAGATGGGCGTCGACGTCTTCGAGCGCCTCCGGGCCGACCAGCAGTACTTCTGACCCCTCGGGCCGAGACGTCCGTGGCTCGGGGCCGCGCGAGGAGTCGGACGTGGTCGCGAACGTCGGGGGAGGCGGTACGTTTATCACGGGCTGCGTGAAACGGGAATCCGTCACACCCTGTCTATGAGACGACCACATGAACACATCGGAACCCTCGCCACGACCAGCGACCGCCGCGCCGCGAACCGGGTGACAGCCCGTGACTGAGGACTGGCGGACCGCCGACGAACTGGACGTCGAGCGGATGATCGAGCAGAGCACCCACGAGATATGGGACGACAAACTCGTCGGGAAGATCTACGACTACTACGCCGACGACGTCGTCGTCCACGCCGCCGGTGGCGACATCGTGGGGTCGGACGCCCTCGTGGAGGACACGCTCGCTCGGCTCCACGCGTTCCCCGAGACTGAGATGAACATCGAGAAGGTCATCTGGGAGGGGAACCCGGAGGACGGCTACTACACGTCGATGGTCCGCACCATCACCGCCGAGAACACGGGACCGACGGAGTACGGTCCGGCGACCGGCAAGACGATGGAGGACAACCTCGGCATCGCGAACTGCCTCATCCAGAAGGTCGACGGCGAGTGGAAGTACGTCGAGGAGTGGATCGTCTACGACAAGATCGGATTCATCAAGGCCTGTACGCCCGACGACGCACCGATCCACGAGTACTGACCGCGGACGGGCCCAGCCCGTCTCTCACTGCAGTCTCGGCGCGACGAGGCGCGCGGATGCCGGTGGACGCTTCTCAGACGGGTCCCCGGTCGGCCCGAACGCCCTCGTCGCACGTGACCACGCCGCGAACACCGACGCCCGCCTCGAGGTCCTCGAACGCACGGGAGAGGTCGGCGAGGTCGTACCGCCGAGTGACGAGCGCGTCGAGGTCGAGCACCCCCTGCTCGTAGAGCCGTGCGTACCGCGGGACGTCCTCGGCGGGGCGGAGCGACCCGACCACGCTCCCGACGACGGTCTTGCCGCCCGGCACGAGGTCACGCCGTGCGTCGAGTCGAGGACCGTCGCTGCCGCCGCCGCCACCGACCATCACCGTCGTCCCGCCCGGTCGGGTCGCCGCCAGAGCGGCCGTCTGGACCGACGGCTTCCCGGTGCACTCGAAGGCGTAGTCGACTCCCTCGCCGGTGAGGCGTCTGGTCCGGTCGACCGGGTCTGTTCGTTCGGGGTCGACCGCGTGTGTGGCTCCGAGCGCCGTCGCCGTCTCGCGCCGTTCGGCGACGACGTCGACAGCCAGACACGGGTCGGCGTGGACGACGGCGGCGCCGAGGACGGCACTCGTACCGACGCCGCCACAGCCGAAGACGGCGACCGAGCTCCCGGGTTCGACACCGGCCGTCGAGAGAACCGACCCGACGCCCGTCGAGGCGCCACAGCCGAGGAGTGCGGCGACTTCGAACGGGACCGACGCGGGAACGGGAACGGCGGTGGTCGCGGGGACGACTGCCTGCTGTGCGAACGACGACTGGGCGAAGAAGTGGTCGACCGGGTCGCCGTCGCGCGACAGTCGGCGAGTCCCGTCGAGCAGTCGTCCCCGGTGGACGGGGTCGTCGTTCGCGCAGTGGAACGGCTCACCGCGAGAGCAGGGTCCACAGGACCCACAGCAGGTCGTGACCGTGAGGACGACTCGGTCGCCCGGAGCGAGTCCCGTGACGCCCTCCCCGACTGCCTCGACGACGCCGGCGCCCTCGTGGCCCAGCACGACCGGGTAGGCGTCGGCCATCTCGCCGACGTAGCGGTGGTAGTCCGTGTGACACACCCCGGCGGCGCGGACGTCGACACGCACTTCGTCCGCGGCGGGTGGGTTGAGCGACACCTCCTCGACGCGGAGGTCACGCGGACCGTGGAGGACGGCTGCCTCGATGGCGCGCATACCGACCGCTGGCGGGGAAGGTCAATAAAGCCGGGGGAGACCGGCGACGGGTCGGTGGCCGGCGTCGCCACCGCCGTGACCGTACTGCTCTCGACGGCACTCGGCCGCACGACGGTGGACCGGGGGGTGTGCGTCGTAACTGACCGCCCTCAAAATAGATATATTCCTTATCTAACGAACAAACCATTATTTTTTTGATGCTATCGGCGGTCGGGTTCTCGGTACCTCGGCGCGGCCGCCACGGTAGTCCCGAGAACCGGCGTGATACCGTCCGATACCGTCAGGGGCGGCCAGTCGTACCGGCGGGTCGCTCGAACGAGGCCCGTTCGGTCCTCGTGGCAGCCTCCGTCGTTGGCACCCGTCTCCTCGGACGGACACCCCCGAGTATCGATGGTACAGTAGGTGACACACTCCTCCGGGACGCCGACCGAGAGACGCACCGAGTCGGTACCGGAGTGCCCGCTCTCGGCGAGTAATATATTATTTCTATTATACATTAGAAACTGGTATATCTGGCGATTACGACGGGCGAGCAGCGACGCTCGGGAGAGGGCCTCGACGGAGTCGAGCGCCGAGACACGAGGTCCGTGCTCCCCGTCGAAACCGAGTGTGGTCACCGGAAGTCGGCAGTCCCGGTGTCGTCGGTGGCATCTGCAAGCCGAGGTCCCATTGAGACGACACTCCGACGCCCTGTCGATGTCGGTCGAAACCGTCAGCGACCTGTTCGAGCACGAGTTGGAAGACATCTACTTCGCTGAGCACGAGCTCATCGAGGCCTACGAGCGGATGGCAGCACACGCCGACGACGAGGAGGTCCAGCAGTTCTTCGAGGCGCACGCCAGCGAGACTGGCACGCACGTCGAGCGTCTCATCGACGTCTTCGAGGAGACCGGAGAACCGCCACAGACCGAGGAGTGTGAGGGCATCGAAGGGTTGCTCGCCGAGTGGGAGGAGTTCCTCGAGGAGAACGAGTCCGGGCCGCTCATGGACTACTACCACCTCGTCACCGCGGTCAAGACCGAGCGGTACGAACAGACCGCCTACGAGAGTCTGGTCGACCTGGCTGAACAGCTCGACCGGGACGCTGCTGTCGAGATTCTCCGCGAGAACCTCGACGAGGACGAGGAGACCATCGTAGAGATCCGCTCGCGCCTCGACGGGTTCGACCACCTCGCGAGCGCCGCGAGCAGTACCTGACGTCGCGCCAGCGCGGTCTCCACAGACTCGAACCGAGACGAGACGACGCTCCCCGATGCCGAACCGAACGCGGACCAGGTGGTCAGGTCCGCGAGTCGACCGGCCGTTCGAGTGCACTCACCTCGGTGGGCGACGCACCCATCACGGTGAGGTCGGGACGTACTCCTCACTGTGCCTCCGTGACGGCCACCTCGTTCCTCGCCACGCCTGTCGTGTCGGAGCCAGCGACGGCTCTCGACGACGTCGACTGGCCGTGTCATCCCCACCCCGACGAGGTGGACGACGAGTGTGAGCACGCGCTCGCCGGGGTCGTCCAGCGAGACGCGCGAGTCGTCGTCGCTCGGAGAGGCTCCGTCGCGGCACGACCACCGTGCGCGTAGCGGGGGTTCGGTCACGCCCCGGGCGAGGCAGCTACCCCGACGCCGCGTGCTCGCGACTCGGCCGACGGGACCGGTCCGTGTGGTCGAGCGGGTCCTCCAGTTCGCCCATCACCGCCTCGAGCGCGTCGGTGGCGGTGACGAGGCCGACGGTTTCGCCGTCCGCCATGACGAGCGCGAGTTCCTGCCGCTCTGCCTGGAACCTGTCGAAGACGTCACTGACAGAGGTGTCGGCCGAGACGGTCATCGGCGGTGCGGCGATGTCCGCGAACGTCACGTCGCCGGCCTTCAGTTCCTCGATTCGGTCGACGACGCTCGGGACGTACACGATGCCGACGAACTCTTCTCCGTCGGATTCGACCAGTGGATACCGGGTGTGGGGCGTCTCCGAGACGCGACGGAGGTTCTCCTCCACCGAGAGGTCGGCCGAGAGGAACGTGACGTCCGACACGTCGACCATCACCTCTCGCACGTCGGTGGTGCCGGCTCGCAGGGCGTTCAGCACCTCTTCGTGGCGCTCGGCGGAGAGTTCACCGCGGTCGAGGAGGGAACTCAGTCGGTTCCGCAGCTGGGCCCGGGACTCGATGGCGTCCTCCTCGGCTTCGAGCCACGCCCCGCTCATCTCGATGCCGAACAGCCGGAGGGTCCACTTCGCGACCCAGTCGCCGAGCGTGATGAGCGGCGAGATGAGCCTGTAGAACCAGTACAGGGGGGCGGCCCCGTACCGGCAGACCATCCGTGACCGCTCCACGCCGAGGTAGGTCGGGGTCTGTTCGCCGTGAGTCAGGTGGACGAGGTTGATGATCAGGTAGGCGATGACCGCACCCGCCCCGATAGTCGCCAGCGGCGTCCCGCCGAACAGCGGTTCGAACAGGGCCGCCAGCGCCGGTTCGGCGACGATACCGACCGCGATACTCGACGCCGTGATGCCGACCTGGCAGGTAGTCAGATACAGTTCGAGGTCCTGGGTCATCTCCCAGGCGCGTTCAAGCCGTGAGTCACCGTCGATGAACTCGTCCTCGGTGAACTGTCGAGCACGCGTCAGCGCGAACTCGATGGCGACGAAGAAGCCGTTGGCGAGGATGAGCAGCACACCGGCGACGAGACGGAGACCGATTTCCAGTGAGTTCATTCGCGAGTAGTACAGACCGTTCTCGCCCCAGCCGTTAGAAACCAGCGTTCGTCCGAGGGTATATGTACCTGACTGTCGCTCCGAGACATATAACCCCTCTCGTTGCGAATTCGATAACTCCGGTGGGCAGAGTTAACATCCTCCTTCTCGAACGGACAGTCCCATGACGAGTCAGGACCTCGACGCGCTGGACGGACGAATCCTCTACGCGCTCCAGCACGACGCCCGGCACACGTCCTCGAACGACGTCGCCTCGTCGTCCGACGTCTCCGCGAGCACCGTCAGGAACCGCATCCAGCGGCTCGAATCGAACGACGTCATCAGGGGCTACCACGCCGACGTCGACTACGAGAAGGCGGGGTACCAGCTGTTCACACTCATCGTCTGTACGGCGCCGATTCCCGAGCGCGAGGAACTCGCAGCGGCGGCAGCGGACGTTCCGGGCGTCGTCGAGGTCCAGGAGGTGATGAAGGGGGAGGCGAACGTGCTGGTCCGAGTCATCGGCGCCGACAGCGACGACCTCACCCGTATCGGCGAAGACCTGGACGAACTCGGACTCCGGGTCTCGGACGAGGACCTGATTCGGAACACCTACCGCCGCCCGTTCTCCCAGTTCGGGGAATCGTCGGCCGACGGCTGACGGGGACGTCGAACGGCGAACGGTGAACGACGAACGGCTGACGCCCGCGCGTCCGACCCGGACCGGCGTGACCACCCCGTCGGCGACCTACTCCGGTTTCGCGACGGTCACGACGGGGACCGGCGCGGAGCGGACCGTCTTCTCGGCGACGCTCCCGAGCAGGATTCGGTCGGTGCCACGCCGTCCGGTCGTCCCCATCCCGACGGCGTGGACGTCGTTCGACTCGATGCAGTCGAGAATCTCTTCGACGGGCGCGCCGTGTCCGACGTGGCGGACGGTGTCCGGCACGCCCAGGTCCGCGGCCGTCGAGCAGACGGCCTCGACGGCGTCGGTCGCAGCCTGCTCGCTCTCCGCCTCGGCGATGGTGGACCGGACGTCGAGGCCGAGCGCGGAGTCGTCCACGACGGAGAGGACGTGCACGGTTGCGTCGAGCGCCGCCGCGAACGAGAGAGTGTGCTCGGCGGCGTACGTCGCGGCGTCGCTCCCGTCCGTCGGAACGAGGACCCGCTCGTAGGGGAACACGAGCCGTTCGTCGGGCTGCATCCGGACGGTGAGGACGGGGACCGACGAGAGCCGTACGACCTTCTCCGACACGCTCCCGGCGAGGTAGCGCGAGACGCCCTCGCGGCCGCGTGTCGGCATCACGACCAGGTCCTGGTGGTACCGCTCGGCGTAGTCGACAATCGTCGGAGCCGGGTTGCCCTGGACGACGTCGGTGCCGTAGTCGACCCCCAGGGTATCCAGCGTCTTCGCGGCTTCGTCGACGATGTCCTCTCCCTCCTGGACGAGCGCGTCGACGGGTTGCCCCTCGACGACGGTGACACTGTCGCGGTTCGTGTCGGCCACGTAGAGAATCTGTACGGTGGCGTCGGCCCAGTGGGCGAGTTCGCTGGCGTGGTGGAGCACCGCCGCCGCGCCCTCGCTGCCGTCGAACGGGAGGAGGATGTCGTCGTACATGGCTCGCTGTCTGACAGTACAGGGGCCACCGGGTAATGTTTTTCACCCGCGCCGAGGTGGGCCTCGGGCAGGCTGGACGGCCCACGCGACGGAGTAACCGTCCGCCCGCCGACGCCATCGCGAGGCCGAACGAGCCGACCGGCCCCCCAGCGAGACGGCCGCGGCGAACGCGCGTCGGACGGCGCCCACCCGACCGGCGGCCGCAGGAGGGTTTTGTTCCGGTGACGCCCAGACCGCCCATGTCGACTGACGACGCCCGTGTCCCGCTGTTGACGCAGTCCGACCTCCCCGCGGCGTATCAGTCCCTCTTCGACACCGAGGCGCTCGGCGACCTCGACCTCTTCCGGGCGATGGCGCACGTCCCCCGGGCGATGCAGGCGTACATGCGGTTCGGGACGACGCTGTGGAACGCCGGGACGCTGTCGACCCGCGTACCAAGCGCCGCGACCATGCTCAAGACGCGCTCGCTCGTGACCTCATCGAACGCCTCTACGACGAAGGCGTGTCCACGGTGTACGTCGGGGCGTTGACGGACGTAGTTGACACGCACTGGTCGGTGGAGACGAACGCGAAGACACACAATTTCTGGGCGTTCCGAGCGTTCGTGAATCGACTGGCGTGTACCGCTGAGGAGTACGGTATGTCGGTTGAGGTTCGGTCTGAGGCGTGGACGAGTCAGGAGTGCCCGAATTGCGGTTCGACGGAGGATACGACGCGCCACCGAGACACGCTGACGTGTCCATGTGGCTTCGAGGGACATGCTGACCTCACAGCGTCAGAGACGTTCTTGAGACGTCACCAGAACTCAGAGAGTTCTGGCTGGCGAACGTAGTACATACCGTGTCTCGTCAACGGCAGACAACGGTAACACGGTCGATGGCACGGCCTGTATGCCTCAAGTGGGACAACCACGAATGGTTGGAGTCATCACGCTCTCCCCGTCCCAACGAGGAGCATACGAACCCGCAAGTTGCCTCCGTGGGTCGGTAGTCGATACCCCCAGCGCGAGGAAAGCCCGGCGTTCACGCCGGGGGAGGATGTCATGTGCTGACCGCACGGGTCCTCGACGCGCTGGCGGTCTCCCTCGACGACGACGCGTTCGTCGGGTGGTCGGTCACGCCGTCGACCGACGACTGAACTCCCCGGCCTCAGCCTCGACCTCGCGCGAGTCGGCTGTCGAGGGGTCGCTCGCCGTCTCGTTCTGCGGCGGCATCCAGGCCGGCCGGTCGACCGTGGTGTTGCCGACGCGGCTGTGTCGCAGCGACAGCGTCGCGACCCGGTCGCTGTCTGGGAGTCGGTAGGTCGCGTCGACCCGGACCACCAGCCCCCGGTCGGAGACGAGACCCGTCGCTCGGTACGAGTCGATCCGACGGTCGGTGGTCCCCGCGACGCTGACCCGGTAGTAGGTCCCGTCCGGGCGCTCGACCTGTTCGACGAGCCCCGAGCGGTCCCCCGAGAGGTACCAGGTGACGAGCGTCTGTGAGCGGTCGACGACCTGTCCCGTCCCCGGGTCGTCGGCGTCACCGACCCGGAGCGCGTCGTCGCCCTGTCGGAGGTATCGCCCGTCCCCATCGGCGTACAGGTCCCGGACGATGACGGGGACCAGGTCGGACGTGAGATTCCCCGACTGGGTGCCGCGCGAGCGGTAGACCGTCCCGGTTTCGACGCGAACGACCTCCCGTGCCGTCCCGACCGTCTCGTCGCCGACTCGCTCGGTGTAGGTGACTCGCATCGTGAACGAACGGTTCCTGAGGGCCGCCGCGTGCTCCCGGGTGAGGACAGCGGTGTCGTCGATTCCCTCATCGGTCAGCCCCGGGATGATCGTCCGTGGGGCCGGCGTCGTCGTCATCGTCGACGTCGACGCGGGCGCGAGCGTGGTGGGCCCGTCGCTGTCGGCCGTCGGGACGGCGTCGGCCTCGGGCGAGGGGGCGTCGGCCCACGCCTGGGCGACCAGCCCACCGCCGACGAGGACCACGCCGAGGAGCACGAGTGCGGGAACCACCCACTGGTAAGAGCGGCCGCGTCGGGTGCCGTCGTCGCCGTCGGGTCGGTCCACGTCGCCTCGTCCCCGATCGGCGGTGGGCGGGCCAGGGGCCCCCTCACGTCCGCCGGTGTCGACCACAGCATCGTCGGGCGTGTCCGGGTGGCCGACGGCCTCGCTCCCGACGCCGAAGTGGTCGCGGAACAGGCGGTCGGTCGCTGTCGGGTCGAGCCCGTACCGCGCCATCTCGTAGAGCGTGCTCGCGTCCCACGCGCTCGCGTCGCGCGTGCTCGCGAGTGCCCGGGTCCGGTCCGGGGCGACGCCCACCACCGCGTCGAGAGGCTCCCGCGGGAGGCCGCGGCCGGGGAGCGACAGAACTCGCTCGCTCGCGACGGCGACGACCTGCCGTTCGTCGCCGCGAGTCGCCCGCACCACCGGCGGGTCGACGTCGACGTCCCACCCGCGCGCCGACAGGAGTGCGCCGACGAAGGTGGCCCGGTCCCGTCGGGAGAGGCGGGCCAGGTGGTCGTCGAACGGACGCGGCGCCATCGTTCGAACCAACGGCCGCGAGCGGCAAAGCGTCTCTGGCTGGAGGCGGGTGAACGGGGCGACCCGTCGACCGGCGAGCGGTCTCGGCGGCGGTGCAATTACAAATGGCCCCGGGGTAGAAGGCGTATGGCATCCGAGGAGGCGCCGCCGGTCGGAGAGAACATCGAGGGCGAGGCCCCGGACGTCGAACGCACCGTCGAGACCGACGAGGCGACCTACACCGACGACGCCGAACTCGAGCGGACGCTCGGGCTTCCAGGCGGACTCGCCATCGGCGTCGGGACGATGATCGGCGCGGGCATCTTCGTCTTCCCGGGGTTGGCAGCGGGAGAGGCCGGGCCGGCCGCCGCGGGGTCGTTCGCCCTCGGCGGCGTCATCGCACTGCTCGTCGCGCTGCCGACGTCGGAACTGGCGACGGCGATGCCGAAGAGCGGCGGCGGCTACTACTTCATCTCGCGCGGCCTGGGCACGCTCGCGGGCGCCGTCGTCGGACTCTCGCTGTGGTTCGGACTGGTGTTCGCGACAGCCTTCTACCTCGTCGGCTTCGGGTTCTACGCCATCGACACCCTCGCCGAACTCGGCATCACCCTCGGCGGCGGACTCGTGATCCCCATCGCGCTCGTCTTCGGGGCGGGCTTCACGCTGTTGAACGTCACCGGGACCGAGAACGCCGCGAAACTCCAGAACGGCGTCGTCGCGCTCTTGCTCTCGATTCTCGCGGTCGTGCTGCTGTGGGGGTCGCTGGACGCCCTCGGTCTGGTCGGCCAGCCGAGTGCCCCCGAGCAGTTCATGCCGTTCGGGCCGCTGCCGGTCCTGACGACGGCGGCGCTCGTGTTCACCTCCTACCTCGGCTTCGCGCAGGTTGCGACGGTCGCCGGCGAGATGAAACAGCCGGGCCGGAACCTCCCGCTGGCGATGGTCGGGTCGGTTCTCATCGTCGGAACGCTCTACGTGGTGACCATCTTCGTCGCCACCAGCGCGTTCGACAGCGCGCGACTGGCGAGCCTCGGCGAGACGGCGATGGTCGACGTCGGGCGCCACTACCTCGGCAGCGCCGGCGCGCTCGCCATCGTCTTCGGCGGGTTGCTCGCGACCATGTCGAGCGCGAACGCGTCGATTCTGAGCACCTCCCGGGCCATCTACGCGGTGTCGAAGGACGCGCTGCTCCCGCGGTGGGCGAGCCGCATCAATCTGAAGTACGGCACCCCGCACGTGGCGCTGGGGCTGGCCGGCGGGCCGGTCCTGGTGCTGGTCGCGATCGGACAGGTCGAGGTGTTGGCGGAGGTGGCGTCGTTCCTGCATCTCGTCCTCTACGGGCTCATCTGTGTCGCACTGCTCGTCCTCCGGCGCGACGAACCCGAGTGGTACGACCCGGCGTTCCGGACCCCGGGGTATCCGGTCGTCCCGGTGCTCGGCGCGCTCGCGAGCTTCGCGCTCATCGGGTTCATGCAACCGGCCTCACAGATTATCGGGCTGGCCATCATGCTCGCGACGGCCGGCTGGTACGCTTATTACGCTCGTGACGTTACGTTGAAGGGAGCGCTCTAATGACCCGCGTCGTCGTCCCGGTGGCGGTGCTGAAGAACGAGTCCGTCCCGCTCGGGCTCATGAACCTCCTGAGCACGATGGACGTCACCGTGCTCGGCTACCACCTGCTGCCCGAGCAGACGCCACCCGACCAGGCCCGGCTCCAGTACGAGGAGCGGGCGAACGAGGCGCTGTCCGACGTCACCGAGGAGTTCCGCGAGGCCGGCGGCGACGCCGACTACCGGCTGGTCTTCACCGGCGACCGACAGAAGACCGTGCGCCGCGTCGCCGACGAGGTGAGTGCCGAAGCGTACGCCATCACCGGCGTCACCGGCGCGGTCGACCGACTCCTCGTCTCCCTCTCCGGTGACGTCGCGGCCGACCGCATCATCGAGTTCGTAATCGAACTCGTCGGTGACCGGGATATCGAGGTGACGCTGCTTCGAGCCGCGAGCGACGAGGGAGTCGTGTCGCTCGCGGACGCCCGGTCGAAGCTCGTCGACGCGGGCATCGGCGTCCGGACGACGGTGGCCGAGGACGTCTCCCCGCTCGACGCCCTGCTGGAGGCCGTCCCCGACCACGACGCCATCGTGATGGGCGAGCAGGCACCGTCGCTCGGGTCGTTCCTCCTCGGAGAGGTCACAGAGCGGGTCGCGGCGGAGTCGGTGGGGCCGGTCCTCGTCGTCCGACGGCCGCCCCCGGAGCAGGAGTGACGTCTCAGTCCCCAACCCTGACCCCTGGCCCCTGGCCCCCGCGCTCGTCGAACCCCGTCTACGACCCCACCGTGACGACCACGCTACCCACCTTGTGACCGGTGTCGACGTACCGGTGGGCGTCGGCGACGTCGTCGAGCGCGTACTCCCGGTCGACGACCGGCCGGAACGCGCCCGCCTCGACGAAGTCGCGGAGCGCAACGAGGTGTGCGCGTTTCGTGCTCGTCGACGACAGCCCGGTGGCCGCGAAGACGGCCCGCCGGTCGCCGACCAGCCGGCTCTGTACCATCTGGCGCAGGATGCCCAGCGAGGGGACGGTCGTCAGGTAGCGACCGCCGGCGGCGAGCGAGTCACGACACGCCGCGTACGAGCGTTTCCCGACGGCGTCGAAGACGACGTCGTACGTCTCGCCGGTCGTCGTGAAGTCGGTGTGCGTGTAGTCGACGACCGTCTCGGCGCCGAGCGACCGCACCAGTTCGACGTTCGCGGTACTGCAGACACCGGTGACCGTCGCGCCGAGTTCGCTCGCGAGTTGGACGGCCGCCGTCCCGACCGACCCCGAGGCGCCGTTGATGAGGATGGATTCGCCCGCCCGGAGCTGTGCGTGGTCGGTCAGGAACGCCATCGCCGTCAGCCCACCGTCACAGACGGCCGCGGCGTCGCTGTAGGTGAGCGCCGACGGCACGAGCGCCACGGCCCCGTCTTCGGGGAGACACAGGTACTCGGCGTGTGCGCCGCTCCCGGGAGCGAGCGTCCCGAACACCGCCTCGCCCGGCGCGAACCGAGCGACGTTCCGGCCGACCGCTTCGACGTCGCCGGCGAACACGTCGCCCGGCACCGCGGTGGGCCGTCTGAGTCCGCTGAAGAGCCTGATCGGGAGGGGAGTCCCCTCGCGAGCGGCCGCGTCCGGTGGACCGACGACCGTCGCCCGAACGCGGACCAGCACCTCGTCGTCCGCGGGCGTCGGCTTCGTCACCTCGTCGACGCGGAGGACGTCCGGTGAGCCGTAGGTGGTGGCCACGACGGCTCGCATTCGCTCGCTACCCCGGGTCGTCTGTTCGCCGCCACTCGTCGTCATCGCTGCCTCTCGTACGACGGCAGACGGCGTGAACTACCCTACCCTACTCGCTCACGGCTGACGCCGTTCGCTCCTTGAGGGTAGGGCTTCCTGCTTCCACGACGCGCTCTGCAGACACAGGTGTATCCACAGGGAGCGCAGTCTCTACAGGCGTTGATTCGGAGTGTCCCACTCCTACGTCTTCGAGACCGCGAGAAAGAATGTTCCACGCCGTGGCCAGATTCCGGTGGAATCTGGCTGCCCGCCAGAACAGCGTTCTGGCGACCGCGTTCGCGTCCCTGTCCGCCTCAAACCCGCACGACGGACAGGAGTGTTCACGGACCCACAACGGCTTGTCGGTCGAAACGCCGCACGACGCGCACTCCTTGGTCGTCCCTCTCGGGTTGACCGCCACGAAATGCGTCCCCTCTCGCTCGCACTTGTATTCGAGCAACGAGAGGAACGTTCGCCACGCGGCAGACGCCGTGTTGCGGCTGTTCGACGGCGACTCCATCATCCCCTTCACGTTCAAGTCTTCGACAGCCACGAGGTCGTACTCTCTCGCGTAGTAGTTCGAGAGCTTGTGCAAGAAGTCGCGGCGCTTCCGTCGGAGGTCGGCGTGACACTCCCAACGCGCCGACGTTGCTTCTCGTAGTTGTTCGACCCGTGTTGCTTCCGCGAGAGTTTCCGTTGCTCTCGTTTCAAGCGTTCACGTTCGTCCGAGAGGTCGAGCGACCCGACCGCCATGCCGTCGGTATCGTGGGCGTATTTAAGAATCCCTACGTCGATTCCGACGCATTTCTCGGGATTTTCAGGCGGTTTGGGTGGTTCACAGTCCATTTCGACGCCGAACGTAGCGAACCACTCGCCCGTTGGTTCCTTCTTGACCGTGACCTGCTTGAGCTTCGCGTCGTCGGGGATGGGTCGGTGGAGTCGTATTGGTATCTCCGCGAGTTTCGAGAGTGACAGGATAGTCTGACCGCTTCTTGTCGAGCTTGAAGCCAGACTGACTGTACGTGAAACTGCGAAACTCCCGTGGCGGCTTCCACTTGAGTTGACCGACGCCGTAGCCGTTCTCCTTGAGTCCTCCGAGTGATTTGACGTTCTGCTCGATTCTCATGACCGCTGTTTGCAGAACCGTCGAGTACACGTCCGAGAGGCCATCCCACCAGTCTTTCAGGGACGGTATTTCGTCTCGGATGGACCGAACGCGCTGATTGAGCGTGCCTGTATCCTCGGGGATTTGGTTGAAGCGGTAGAGCGCGTGATTGTAGAGTTGCCTACAAATGTCTCGGTGACGGTCCAACTCCTCGCGGTGGGAGTCGGACGGCTTGAGACGGCACTTGTAGGCGTAATACATTCGTTACTCTCGTTCCTCGATTAGTTCATCCAGTTTCTCTTGGACGAACGACGAGAGGTTGAGGTGGTTGTCCTCGACCCACTCGGCTTGGTCGTCACGGATAGAGATGTTCTTGCGCGTTGCCACACCACACAATACACAAATTACACAAATAAGAGTTGCGATTGCGTGGGCCTGTGGGCCTGCCACCGAATCGTGTATGAAAACTGTGCGGCGTTGACGAGACGCGGAGCGTCTCGTTCGCACACGAGAGCTTCGCTCTCGTGAACGCTGTATCCCCTCCCTACTCACTCCCTTCGGTCGTTCCTTGAGGAAGGGGGCTTAGCGCCTACTTTCAGCTAAAGAGCGGGTATCGGTGTCGAAGGCTCTTCGAGAGCGACGCTGGAGTCCGGGACTCCGACGGGACGACCCCCCATCGGTTCGCAGGGCGGGCCCGTCCGACCGGGAGAGCGGAACGGGGCGAACGTCCGCCGCAACGTGCGGCGGGTCGCACGGTGAGTGCGAACGGTC
>NZ_JBEPXO010000037.1:0-35496 GCF_041641895.1 Salinigranum sp.
TCGACGATCATCTCGGCCGTCGGGTTGTCGATGTCCATCTCCTTGAGGATGGTGACGCCGTCGTTCGTGATGGTGACGTCGCCCATCGAGTCGACGAGCATCTTGTCCATCCCTTTCGGGCCGAGTGTCGAGCGTACCGCGTCGGCGACGGCACGGGCCGCACGGATGTTGTACGCCTGCGCGTCGCGGTCCTTGACGCGCTGGGAGTCCTCACCGAGAATGATCATCGGCTGTCCCTGCTGCATGCGCTGACTCATAGTACACCAGCGGATTGTTTGTGATTCTATATAAAAGCTTCGAGAACGAACCAGTTCGTTCGGCGGAGCGGTCACGAGGTGAGCGGTGGCGAACACGCCGACTGCGTGCGTTTTCCGCGCGAGGTCGTGCCAACGAATCGCACACGAATCGCGGAGCCGGTCGCGTCGTCGAGCGGCTCTTTATATATTATCCGTCGGCGGGTTCCTTCCAGTGGACGGTGACGGACCCGACGGCGAACGCGTCGCGCGAATCAGGGTCTCGGCGGATACGGAGGGTGTTCGTCCCCTCGTGGAGACTCGTCCCCGTCAGCGTGTCCACCCAGTACTGCCAGCCGTCGTTCGGCGGGATGTCGAACCCCGACAGCGGCTCACCGTTCACCTCGATTTCGTGGCCGTACTCACCGACGTCGAACGCCTGCAGGCCCACGTAGGCGTCCTGTGCGTCGTCGGTCGGGACCTCGAACTCGTAGGTGTCGGTGGTGTCGCCGACGTTGGTCGCCCAGTCGAGGTTGAGCGCCCGGCGCTCCGGTGCGAGCTGGACGCCCAGGTACAGCGTCGCGTAGTTCGCGCGGTGTGACACAGGCCGAACTACTCGTGGGTGGTGCATAAACACGGCGACATCGGTCGAAAAGGCGAACGTGACGGGAGGGAAACGAGGAACTCAGTCGTCGTCGGGAACCTCCTCCGCGATGAACTCGCCGTCGATGCCCTCCCACCGTGGTGGCTCGTCGTCGTGGTCGAGCGTCCGGAGTTCGCGCTCGTTCAGACGCTCGTCCAGCTGGGTCAGCTTGTTCTGGCCTTTCTTCTCGCGGCCACTCTTCGTGTCAGGCATTGTCAGCCACACCAACGCGAGCGAGAGGTATTAATATTTCGTCGGTGAGGAGAACGGAGTCGTGTCTGTCAGGTCGACGGCCGCTGGACGGGACGTCCGTTCGACGATCGCTCCGGAGACCGAACGAGCGTCCGGAACCGACGACCGCTCACCAGCCGCGCGTGGCCTCGGCGACGTCGTCGTCGCCGACGCGGTCGAACTCCTCGGCGAGTCGTGCCCGGACGTCGTCGGTGTCGCGGTCGGGGTCGGTCACGATGTCGAGCGCGGCCAGCAGGGCCGCACGCGTCTCCTCGAGTTCCTCGACTCGTTCGACCAGTTCTTCGCGGCTCCAGTCGTCGTACTGCGTCGTCATACGTCTCGAACCAGGCGGAGGAGACACATAAGCTGTGGTCCCGGCCGAGTTGGCTCCCAGCGGGAGCCGTCGACGACGCCGACACCGGTCGGGGCAGGCACCGTCGCCACTCTCGCGAGCGGCCGTCGACCGTTGTCTCGGCCGACTACCGCTCGTTCACCTCGAGCACCTTGCCGGCGGCGATGGTCTGACCCATGTCGCGGACGGCGAAGCTCCCGAGTTCGGGAATCTCCGAGGACGCTTCGATGCTGAGCGGCTTCTGTGGTCGGAGCGTCACCACCGCGGCGTCGCCCGCCTTGATGAAGTCGGGGTTCTCCTCGGCGACCTCTCCGGTCTTGGGGTCGAGTTTCTGGTCGATGGACTCGAACGTGACTGCCACCTGTGCCGTGTGGGCGTGCAAGACGGGCGTGTAGCCGACGGTGATGACCGAGGGGTGCTGCATGACGACGATCTGCGCCGTGAACGTCTCGGCGACCTTCGGTGGGTTCGACGCCTCGCCGCAGACGTCGCCGCGGCGAATGTCGTCCTTGCCGACGCCACGGACGTTGAACCCGACGTTGTCGCCGGGACCGGCCTCGTCGACCTCCTCGTGGTGCATCTCGACGGTCTTCACCTCCCCGCCCACGTCGCTTGGCATGAACACCACGTCCATCCCGGGCTTCAGGACCCCCGTCTCGATTCGGCCGACCGGGACCGTCCCGATACCGGAGATGGTGTAGACGTCCTGGATGGGGATGCGGAGCGGCGCGTCGGTCGGCGGCGACATCTCCGGGAGGTTGTTCAGCGCCTCCAGGACGGTGGGGCCGTCGTACCACGGCGTGTTGTCCGACTCCTCGGCGATGTTATCGCCCTCGAACGCCGAGATGGGGATGAATCGCGCGTCGTCGCTGTCGAAGCGGACCTGCCCGAGGAGTTTCTGCACCTCCGCCTTGACGTCCTCGTAGGTGTCCTCGGCGTAGTCGACGGTGTCCATCTTGTTGATGGCGACGATGAGCGTCTCGATGCCGAGCGTCTTCGAGAGGAAGACGTGCTCGCGGGTCTGGGGCGCGACGCCGTCGTCGGCGGCGACGACGAGCACCGCGTGGTCGGCCTGACTCGCCCCCGTGATCATGTTCTTCACGAAGTCGCGGTGGCCGGGCGTGTCCACGATGGTGAAGTAGTACTTGTCCGTGTCGAACCGCTGGTGGGCGATGTCGATGGTGACCCCGCGCTCGCGCTCCTCGGCGAGGTTGTCCATCACGTAAGCGAACTCGAAGCCGCCCTTGCCCTTCTCCTCGGCTTCCTCGCGGTGCTGCTCGATGACGTGCTCCGGAACGGACCCGGTCTCGAACAGGAGGCGGCCGACGAGCGTGCTCTTTCCGTGGTCGACGTGCCCGATGATTGCCAGGTTCTGGTGTGGTTTGTCTGCCATGAGAGGTTCCCCCTCGGCCGTGCGCCGTAGAGAGATGCTAGATAGGGCAGGCAAGGACAAAACGGTTCTGTGGTAGCGCCAGTGACAGGTCGCCCGACCGGGAGCCGCGGGAGTGTGGACGGCCGTGCCCGGTGACCACGTGGGGTGCTCGTGGTCCCGCGAGCGGACTGTCGACCCGTGCAGGTGCAAGCAACACGCGTTGGCCCCCACAGGTCCTCACTGTGAACGCAATGGGATACCTGTTCAGCGACGACGACCGGAACAAAGACGTTGTCACGTCCGACGGAACGCACGTCGGAACCATCCACGAGGTCAGAGACGACCAGGCCGTCGTCGACCGCGACGACGGGAGCGACCTGACGGAGAAGGTGAAGAACATGCTCGGCTGGGGCGACGACGACAACGAGGGCGAGCGTCCGAACCGAATCCGCAGTGACCACGTCGACACCGTCGACGACAACACGGTCCGTCTCCGTCAGCACTGAGCCGACCGGACGACGAGACGCCTCGTCGGGAGTGAGACCGTTCACTCGCTCCCACTCCGCTGGCTCGAACTCCTTAGCGGTGTGACCAGTCGCCGCGAGTCGCGAGTACACGCTCCGCGGTGCTCGTCACGTCGCTCGCTGTAGAACCACGCCGGGACAGGGATTTGAACCCTGGATCCCAGAGGGAACACGCTTTCCAGGCGTGCGCCTTACCACTCGGCCATCCCGGCTCGTTTCCAGCGTAATCCGGTGCGAGATTTAAGTCCTTCCTTTCGACCCCAGTCGCGGGGCGAGCTGGTACGAGAGCGCCGCTGCGACGACACCGACGAGGACGGCGACGGCGAACCGGGCGCCGAACCCCACCGTCAGGCCGGCGGCGAGGTCGTACCCCTGAACCAGCACGAGGAACGCGAGCGCACCGACGAGTCCCCAGAGGAGACTCGACTTCGTGCGGGGGGTCACTCCCCGCCCGACGCCGACTCGGGGGCGACGGCGATGGCCTCGATCTCGACGGCGGCCCCCTTCGGCAGGGCACCGACCTCGACGGCGCTCCGCGCCGGAGGTTCGTCGTCGAAGAACGTCGCGTACGTCTCGTTCATCTCGTCGAAGTCGGCGATGTCGGCGAGGAACACCGTGACCTTGAGCACGTCACCCGGGCCCGCACCCTCGGCGGCGAGGACGGCCATCACGTTCTCGAGCGCCTGTTCGGTCTGCGCGGCGACCGGGGCGTCGTCGAGAAACTCCCCCGCCGGAGTGAGCGCAATCTGCCCGGCGGTGAAGACCAGGTCGCCGGTCGTCGGTCCCTGACTGTACGCGCCGACTGCCGCGGGCGCCTCGTCCGTGGAGATGGTCCGCTTCATACGAGGCGCTCGCCCGGCACCGACAAAAAGACCGGTCGTGTGTCCCACGACGAATCCGGCCGGGGGACGCGTCGGGTCGGGACCGCGGCTCAGACGAGCACCTCGACCTCGTAGCCGTGGTCGCGGAGGTCCGCGAGGAGCGTCCGGACGTGGGAGTCCCCCCGCGTCTCGAGGTCGAGTTCCACCTCGGCGGCGTTCATCGCCACGTCCTTCGAGGTACGGTCGTGGTGGATGGCGTGGATGTTCGTCCGGTGGTCGACGAGGATGTCCGTGAGGTGCAACAGGGCACCGGGGCGGTCCTTCAGCACCGTCCTGATGCGGAGGTAGCGACCCGTCTCGACGAGGCCGCGCATCAACACCGTCGTGAGGACGTTGAGGTCGATGTTGCCGCCACACAGCGCGGGGACGATGACCTCTCCCTCGTCGTAGTCGAACGCCTCCGCGAGGACGGCCGCGAGGGGAACCGCGCCCGCTCCTTCGACGAGCGTCTTCGAGCGTTCCAGCAGGTGGGTGACGGCCATCGCGATCTCCTCGTCGGAGACGGTCACCACCTCGTCGACCCGTTCGCGGATGACCTCGAACGTCCGGTCGCCGACGCGCCGGGTGGCGATGCCGTCGGCGATGGTGTCGACGGCGTCGAGTTCGACGATTTCCCCCTTCTGGAGCGATTCGGCGAGGCTCGACGCCCCCGCCGCCTGCACGCCGACGACGCGGGTGTCGGGCGACTTCGCCTTCACCGCCGTCGCGACGCCCGAGATGAGGCCGCCGCCGCCGATGCCGACGACGACGGTGTCGACGTCGGGACACTGCTCGACAATTTCGAGGCCGAGCGTCCCCTGGCCGGCCATCACCGCCGGGTCGTCGAACGCATGGACGTAGGTCCGACCCTCCTCCCGTTCGATTCGGTGGGCCTTCTCCTGTGATTCGCTGTAGTCGACGCCGTGGAGGACGACCCGGCCGCCGTACCGCTTGGTGGCGTTGACCTTCGAGATGGGGGCGAACTCCGGCATGACGATGGTCGAGTCGACCCCCGCGCGGGTCGCCGCCAGCGCGACGCCCTGCGCGTGGTTCCCCGCACTCGCGGTGACCACGCCCGCGTCCCGTTCCTCCTCCGACAGGGTCGCGATGCGGTTCGTCGCGCCGCGAATCTTGAACGCCCCCGTCCGTTGGAAGTTCTCCAGTTTCAGACGGACGTCCGCACCGGTCATCCGCGAGAATGTGTGTGAGTCCTGCAGCGGGGTTCGCCGTGCGACAGCCTCGACGCGAGGCTGGGCTTCGAGCACGTCGTCCAGCGAGAGCATGGACCGAATTGCCCGGGCGGGGCGATAACGGTTGGGTGTGCCTGCCGACCCGACGGGTCGCCGGCGGGTGTTCACGGGCGAGAGCGACGTGAGAAAGAACCGGTACGTCCGCGACTGCGTCGGTGGCGTCGTTCGCGTCTTCTGGGGGAATGCATACGCGTGTGACGCGCAACTGGACGTAGCACGGGAGTAGATATAAACGTCAGCCGAGCGCGGTGAAAGTGAAACTGTGTGACAGCGATGCCCTCGCCCGCGGCGTCGGACGTCCGTCGTGCGAACCGGCCGGAACGAGCGCGCCCGGTCAGCGGTCGACGACCGGTTCGACGACGACGTCGCGCCGCGCGAGGAACGCCCGGACGCGCGCGGCGAACGGACCCTCACCGGGCCAGTCGGCGTCGGCGTCGAGACGGTCCGGGTCGCCGACGTAGACGGCCGCCTCGCCCCCGTCGGTCCGCGGAACCGAGACGCGGACGTACAGGCCGTCGTCGACGCCCTCGTAGTCGTCGATGCGGTCGACCGCCTCGGTCCGGAGGAGTCGACCCGCCGCCTCTCCCCCGGGAGCGAGCGTCGGATACCGCCCCTCGACGAGGTGGAGACCACGGAGGCGCGCCGGCCCGACGAACGCGTACGAGTCTACCAGGTCGGCGACTCGCTCGGGGTTCGTCAGCGTGCCGTAGACGAAGACGTCCATAGCGGGGGGACGTGACGCGACGGTAAAAATGCCACAGCGCGGTCAGTGTTCGGCGGCGACGCTCCGGACGTCGGCCGACCCGCACCCGGGACAGGAGACCCGCGCCATGTGGGCCTCGTCGGTCACGAAGTGTTCTGAGCAGGCCAGACACTGGTACTCGTACTCCCTGGACGGTTCGCGTCCCAGCATCGACGTGAGTCGCTTCATCAGTGACATCTGTGGACACACCCCACGCTAGTGACGCTGCGCCAACACGATAAATCGTCGAGAGGCCCGTCAGTATCTGGTATCGACGGGGGCGGCGAGCAGGAGGAGTGACGACCGTTATCGCTCGTCGAGCGGCACGAGTGTCTGGTCGCGCGGCCCCACGTACCGGGCGCGCGGGCGGATGAGGCGGTTGTCCTCGTACTGCTCGAGGACGTGCGCGATCCAGCCGCCGGCGCGCGACATCGCGAAGATGGGGGTGTAGACGTCGATGGGGATGCCCATCTGGTAGTACGTCGACGCGGAGTAGAAGTCGACGTTCGGCGCGAGACCCTTCTCCTCCATCATGTACTCCTCGATGGCGACGGAGTAGTCGTACCACTTCATGTCGCCGGCGGCCTCCGCGAGCGCCTCCGACTGCTCGCCGAGAATCTCCGCCCGTGGGTCCTTCACGTTGTAGACCCGGTGACCGAAGCCGGCGACGCGCTTGCCCTCGTCGAGCGCGTGTTTCACCCACGCGGTGGGGTCCATCCCGCTCTCGTCGACCTCCTGGAGCATCCGCATCACGTTCTGGTTGGCGCCGCCGTGGAGCGACCCGGCGAGCGTCCCGATGGCGGAAGTGACCGCCGAGTGGAGGTCCGAGAGGGTCGACGCCGTGACCATCGCCGAGAACGTCGAGGCGTTGAGGCCGTGGTCGGCGTGGAGGACGAGCGCCTGGTCGAACACCTCCGAGAGGACGTCGTCGGGCTCCTCGTCGTTGAGCATGTAGAGGAAGTTCGCGGCGTGCGAGAGGTCCTCGCGGGGAGCCACGGGGTCGTCGCCGTCGCGGAGGCGCTTGAACGCCGCCAACGCCGTGGGAATCTTCGCGGTGATGCGCCGTCCCTTCCGGATGTTCGCCTCGCGGTCTGTCACCGCCTCGGCGTCGAACGTGGCCTCGTCGTCGTTCGCAGCGAGCTGAGAGACGACCGTACGGAGCGCGGCCATCGGGTTCTCGTCCGCCTCGACGAGTGACTCGATGGTGCGGTGGACGTTCTCGTCGAGCGAGCGTTCGGCGGCCATCGCCGACGAGAACTCCGCCAGTTCGTCGCGGTTCGGGAGGTGTCCGTACCAGAGGAGGTAGACGACCTCCTCGTAGGAAGCGCCCTCTGCGAGGTCGGCGATGTCGTACCCACGATAGACGAGCTGGCCGGCGTCACCGTCGATAAAACTGAGCTCCGACTCCGCGACAAGGACGCCCTCCAGCCCCCGTTTCAGGTCGTCTGACATACGACCTGATTTCAGACCCGCTCAAAAAAGCGTTATCGTTCGGTGCGCCGAACGCCGGAACCGTGCGGACGTGACGAGCCGAAACCGCCCGACTGCAGACGAATCAACCGTTCACGTGATAGCCAGGCTCCATCTGTGTTTATGCTCTCAGCCACCGAACCGTGAGGGTCTATGAGCGATTCAGTAGGCGAGACGACGAGAACGACGGACGACACACCCCGCGTCGGCCGCAGGGCCGTCCTGCAGGCGGCGGGTGCGACGATGGCCGGGAGCCTCCTCGTGGGGCGGGCCGGCGCGACCCACGGCGACGACAGCACGTACACTGCCTGGGGCCGACCGGTCGAGATAGCCGACGACGTCGACGTGCGGACGTTCGCGACGCTCACCTCGCGTGGCGTCCCCGTCGAGGTCGGCGTCCACCTCCCCACCGAGGCGCTGCGCGTCCTCCCGGCGGGGATGGCGATGTACGCCCTCTCTCTCCCGCGGGCGCTGTCCAAGCGTGACACCCACGCGTTCACCTACGTCGGGTTCGACTGGGCCCCGACCGGCCACCCGGGTCCGATGTACGAGGTGCCGCACTTCGACGTGCACTTCCACATGCTCGACGAGTCGGTAGTCGAGGCAATCGGTCCCGCCGCCGCGGCGTACGACGTCGCTCCCGAGCGGATGCCCGCCGGGTACGCGTTCGCCCCCGGCCGCGAAATCGTGCCGGCGATGGGAGAGCACCTACTCGACTTCTCGTCGCCCGAGTTCAACGGCGAGGCGTTCACGGAGACGTTCATCTACGGCGCGTACAGCCGTGACGGGTCGTTCGATCCCGAGACGGGGGCGTTCGGCGCGGGCACCACCGGCGAGATAACGTTCTTCGAACCGATGGTGACGAAGGCGTTCCTCGAAGCCGGCGGGTCGGTGCGGAAGCCCATCGAGCGACCGCAGGGGTTCGCCGTCGCGGGCTACTACCCGACCACCTACGCCATCGAGGACCGGCGCGAGTGGCGGGCGTACGTCGTGACGCTGGAAGACTTCGAGTGGTTCGACGCGGTCTGAGTCGGGCGCGCAAGCGACCCTTTTTTGCTCCGGGGAGGGTACTCGCGGGCATGTACCCCGAGGACGTGGAGTACGAACCGGTCAGCGTGAAGGCGGTGCTCGCGGAGATGAAAGACACCGCCGAACTGCTCATCGACCTCTCGTACTCCGCGGTCCTCCTCGGGAGCGACGAGATCGCCCGCGAGGTGCTGGTGCTCGAAGAGCGGATGGACATCCTCCAACTCCAGGCGCGGATGAGTCTGCTGATGGCTGCTCGGAGCCCCGAGGACGCCGAGGAACTCGCCCCGGTGCTGGGCGTGGTCGGCGCGGCGGAGAAGATATCGAACGCGGCGGGCGACATCGCGAAGATAGTCATCGAGGACATGGGCCTCCCCGACGCCATCCGGTCGGCGCTCCCGGAGGCGACGGAGATACTCGTCCGCGTCCCCGTCGGCGTCGACTCGCCCTACCACGGCCACTCGCTCGGCGAACTCAACGTGGAGACCGAGACGGGCGTGCGAGTCATCGCCATCCGGCGCGAGCAGGCCACCGGGAAGCGACGGTGGATCACGAACCCGACCCGCGAGAGCGTCCTCCAGTCGGGCGACATCCTCCTCCTGCGCGGCCCGGAGACCGGACTCGCCGAGGTGTACGAGCGCGCCAGCGGCACGCCGTACGAACCCATCGACCCGCCGGAGGCACCCATCGACGACCTCGAACGGGCCGTCGACTCCATCGTGTTGATGAAGAACATGAGTGAACTCGCCGTCGACCTGGCCTACGGAGCCGTCCTCTTCGACAGCGAGGGCGTCGCCGAGGAGGTGGCCGAACTCGAGGCAGAGGTGGACGCGCTCAAGTCGCGGTTCGAGGCGTGGACGCTCCGGGCGGCCGCCCGCGTCGACGACCCCATCGCGCTCCGTGGGCTGATGCATCTGGCCGTCTCCACCGAGGTCATCTCCGACGCGGCGCTGGAGATAAGCGAAGGCGTCCTCCACGGTCTGGCGGCGCACCCAGTCGTCGCGGCCGCGGTCAAGGAGTCCGACGAGGTCATCGTCCGGTTGACCGTCGCGCCCGACAGCGACCTCGCGGGGACGACCATCGGCGACCAGATGATTCAGACCGAGACCGGGATGCGCATCATCGCCGTCCGCCGCGGAGGGGCGGGGAGCGACTGGGTGGTCCAGCCAGGTCCGGAGACGGGACTCGGCGGGGGCGACGTCATCGTCGCGAAGGGCACTCGCGCGGGGACGGCCCGCCTCGGAGAACTCGCCGGCGACCAGCCCGACGTCGGCGAGTGACCGCGCGTGGTGACAGCGGGCTGTTACGCTTCGGGTTCCGCAGCACACAGGCTTATCCGCGCTCTCTCCCTCTGTCGTCTATGAGTATCGTCGCGGAGTTCACTATCGAGGCCGAGCAGTTCCTGTTAGGGCGAGTGCTCCGCGCAGGCGGCGGGATGGACATCGAAATCGAACGCGTCGTCCCCGCCTCGAAGCAGGTCATGCCGTACGTCTGGGTGAGTGGGGGCGACCGGACGGAGTTCGAAGCGGCCGTCAGAGCGACCGACGAGGTGCGCGAACTGCTCCACCTCGACACCATCGGCGAACGCTCCCTGTACCGAATCGGCTGGGACGAGACTGTCGAGAGCCTCATCTACGGGATGGTCGAGACGAACGCGACTATCCTCGAGGCGCACGGCCGGGACAACTGGCTCTTTCGGATCCGCTTCAACGACCACGAGTCGCTGTCGGCGTTCAGCGAGTACTGTCAGATACACGAGATCCGTCTCAACGTCCGGCGCGTCCACAGCCTTACCGCCGACGAACTCGACACCGACCCCTTCGACCTCACGAACGAACAGCGAGCGGCGCTCGAACTCGCGCTGGAGAAGGGGTACTTCGAGGTACCGCGGCGGGCGACGCTGTCCGACCTCGCGGACGACCTCGGCGTCTCCCAGCAGGCCGTCTCGGAGCGACTCCGACGGGGGACCCAGAAGGTGGTGCAGTCGATCGTCGACGACGCGTTCAAGTCACCTGTCCGATAATTCTCGGGCGGGATAGATAGCTGGCTTGAGCGAACAAGCCGAACCGCCTTGCGCGTGGAGCGGGAGAGAGTGATATGACGCGAACTGGCAGGGCGGGCGAGGACGACCGACTCGTCGGTGAACTGGTCGTCTCCCCGCAGCGACGTGACGTCGTGGGGTTTCTCAGAGACAACGGTGGGGTAGCGACGTTCGACGAAGTCGTCGACGTGCTCGACGGGGAGTCCGACCGGCCCTTGACTGCCGTGCGGCTCCATCACGTCCACCTCCCGAAACTCCAGGCCGCCGGGGCCGTCGAGTGGGACGAGGAGACGGGCGAGATTCGGCTGACGCCGCGAGCACGAGCGACGGTGACGAGCGACATCATCGGACGCCTCGCGGGCGACTGACCCGGCCGGTCGGTCGGCCGGGCAGCCTCACTCGGCGAGTTCTCGGGAGAGTCGGTACGCGGAGACGACGGTGAGCAGCGCCGTCACGAGTAGCGCCGTCGCCGACGCGAGGACGAACGCGAGGAGGAGGAACCACCCCTCGGGACCGAGGAACGGGTACTGTCGCGTGCCGGCGAACGGACCGAACAGTTCGAGGACGCGGAACAGGTAGACGGCGACGGCGAGTGCCACGCCGGTGAGCACGCCCAGTTTCGCGTTCCGCGGGACGTTCAACGCCTGCACGAGGCCACCCGAGGCGGGGCGACCGGGAACCTCGTCTGTCACGGCTAGAGGGGAGGACCCGGGCGATAAATCGGCGTCGGTTCCAGCGGCGGCTACCGATAGGCCTCGAACTCCTCGCCGGCGACGAGGAAGTAGCCGGTGCCGAGGAGGCCGACGACGGTGGCGACGCCGAACGCGACGGCCGGCGACCCCGCGTAGAGCCACCCGCCGACGGCGGCGCTCGGGATGGTGACCGCGTTGCGGACGAGGTAGTACGAGCCGACGACGCGCCCCCCCGTGTTGGCCTTCGCGGGGCCGACGATGAGCGCCTTGTGCGCCGGCAGTCCCGCGAAGCGGAGCCCCGAGAGCGCGAAGAGGAGACCGACGACGAGCGGGTCCGCCGGTGCGGAGACGAGGAGGACGGGGAAGACGGCGTAGACGGCGAAGCCGAGGGCGACGACGGGCTTCAGCCCCACGCGCTCGGCGAGTTTCGCCACCGGGACCATCGTCAGGAGGGCGACGGCCATCTCCACGGCGAGGAGGACGCCGAAGAACGCGTCCGGCGAGAGCCGTCCCACGAGCGGGAGCGTCACGGAGACTTCGAGGAACTCGGTGACGACGATGACGAAGAAGACGTACACCATCCCGTTGGCGAACCGGACGAGGGTGTCGCCGACGAGCAGCGGCTTCAGCGGCGCGGGGAGCGACCGGAGGTCGTCGACGACTGTCTCGACGCCCTCGAACGACTTCCCGAACGAGTCCGCGGAGGAGTCGTAGAGGACGTGTTGAGCGAGGGTGCCGACGGCCCCGAACCCGGCGGCGACGAGGAGGACGTAGCGAAACCCGACGTCGAAGGCGAACCGCGCGAGGATGGCCGCCGCGAGGAGCGGTCCGAGGAGGAACGCCAGTCGGCGGACCGTCTCGGTCGACGCGAACCCGGTCGCCAGTCGCTCCGGCGCGACGCTCTGTTTGACGACGGCGAACGTCGCGCCGAGCCCGAACGATTTCCACGCCTGCGAGAGCACCAGACCGAGGAAGACGACGACGACACCCGCCGACGTGGGGCCGAGGGGGACGTCGGCGAGCGGACCGGCGGCGTACCAGACGAGGAAACCGAGCGTCGACGCGAGGCCGAACGCCGTGAGTGCGACGCGCGAACCGATGCGGTCGGAGACGGCACCGCCCGGGTAGGGGTAGACGGCGCTGATGAGGTTCCCGAAGCTCCCGTAGAGGCCGATGGCGAGGCTCCCGGCACCGATGACGCTCAGGTACCGCGGCATGTACCGGCCGGTCATCTGGAAGCCGAGGCTGAACGCGAACATCGCCACGGAGAGGACGAGGACGTCGCCGTCGAGCGCGAGGAACTGTCGGAGGGTCCCGCGGACGCCGGTCTCCGTGTCTGTCATCGACGGAAGTTCCGGGCGAGGCGAAAAATAGCTCTCGATGGGACTAACAGACGAGAACAGTCCACAGGGGAGCGCTCCGGAGCGGCCCGAGTCAGAGGTCGAGCCAGTCGGTCGACCGACTCGGTGGGATGGAGAGGCGCTGCTCCGTGGCGGGCGTGTCGCGGAGGTCGACGAACGCGTCGAACAGGCGCTCGGTCGGGAGCGACGAGAGGTCCGCGCGCGGGCCGGGGTACCGGTAGTGGCCCATCCCTCGCACGCTCGAGACGGCGTCCGTCACGCTCCGGAGGAACCGTTCGGTGGCGCGGACGTCGTGGTCGGCCAGGAGCGCGTCGAGCGACGTGACCACGAGACGGAGTTCGCCGCCGACGAGTGGCGGGGAGAGCGAGTCGAATCCGGTGACGGTCTCGGCGACGCGACGGGAGAGAGTCGCGAGCGAGTCTCCACCGTCTCCGTCGTCGGAAGGCGTGCGGTGCTGCACGACGCGGACGCTCCGGTCGGCAGTGGAGACGCCGGGCGGCAACAGTCCGTCCACCGGCTCTGACTCACCCGTCTGGACGAGCACCCGCTTCCGGTCGAGGTTCGGCGAACCGAGCAGTCGCTGTGAGGCGCGGTTCGCCGTCGACTCCGAGACGGCACCGGAGACCAGCAAGTTACAGCCGTCACGTTTGAACCGAGGGAGGAGTTCGACCGCCGACGGACCGTGCTCTCCCCCCACGGCTCGGCGGTCTCCCGACATATATTACAACAATCAATCTACGGATATAAAACTTGTTGCAACTTTCATATAACATCGTTCGTCCTGAAACGAACTGTCCGGTGTGCGTGAGAGTCGGGGCGGGAGCCCGGACGCGACCAGGAACGGCGGACCGAACCCGTAAAGGGGAGGCCGAACCAGTGTCGAACAATGACATCACTCGGAACGGCGGACGCAGCCCCCGGGGAGGTGGCGACGGGACAACTCGAAGTCGGGGAGACCCGGGACGGGAGCCCCATCGGGCTCCCAGTCGCCGTCGTCAACGGCGCGTCGGCCGGGGACACGCTGTACGTGCAGGCGGTCAGTGACGGCGACGAACTCAACGGTGTGGGCGTCATCAGTCGTGTCGTCCCGCAGTTGGATCCCCGGGAGCTCTCCGGGACGGTCCTGTTCGTCGGTATCGTCAACTACCACGCCTACCAGGTGGGCGAACACCGCAACCCCATCGACGACCGGAAGCTGAACCGGACCTACCCGGGCGACCGGAACGGGACGTCGTCGGAGCGCATCAGTCACGCGACGTTCCAGGCGGCGCGGGAGGCGGACCTCATCCTCGACCTCCACCAGGGGTCGACGAGCCGGATGATCGACGAGACCCGGGTGCGGTGTGGCTCGCGGCACCGCCTCCACCGCGAGTGTCTCCGCCTCGCGAAGACGTTCGACTGCGGCTATATCCTCGACCAGAAGGGGCCCGACGGTCAACTCGCCCGGGCCGGCCCCGACGAGGGCATCCCCACCATCGACCCCGAACTCGGCGGGAGCGTCGGGTGGGACGAGTCGAGCATCCAGCGGGGCATCGACGGCGTCTTCAACGTGCTCAGAGGGTACGGCTTCCTCGAGGGGAGTGTCGACCCCGGACGGCAGGTCCGCGCGAAGGGGTTCGACCAGTACGGGTCGCCCAACGGCGGCCTCGTCCACTTCACGAAAGAACTCCGCGACGAAGTCGAAATCGGCGACACCCTGTTCAAGGTGACGGACCCGTTCGGGAACGTGAAGGCGCGCGTCACCGCCGACAGTTCGGGTATCTTCTGGCGGACGCGTCGCCTCCCGCAGGTCGCGACCGGCGAGTACGTCTGTTCGGTTGGGACGGACGTCGACTCCTACTGACCCACCTCTGTCGAGGTGCGACACGCCCGTGCGGGCCGGTCGCACCAGAAAAATCCGGACCGAAGACGTCCGACCCTGGCTCGGCCGGTTTCGTCCCCCGACGGGTGGGGCGGAGTGACTACCTTCTTGTGCCGTCTCGTCCGACTCGAACGTATGCCCGCCTCGCTCTCCTGTCCCGCCTGCGGCTCGACGTTCGAGGACCGCTGGCGGTGTCGCTGTGGCGCCCCGCTTCGATTCGCCGACCGACCGCTCCCCGGGGGACCGGCGCCCGACCCCGACGAACTGGACCGCGACCGCGGCCTCTGGGCGTTCGACGACTTCCTCCCCGTCGACCGCGAGGTGACGCTCGGCGAGGGCTGGACGCCGCTCGTCCCGTCCGAGGAGTGGGACGCCGCGTTCAAACTGGAGTACGTCTTCCCGACGGGGAGCTTCAAGGACCGCGGGGCGGCGACCACGCTGTCGAGAGCGGTCGAACTCGGCGTCGACACGGTCGTCGAGGACTCCTCCGGCAACGCGGGCGCGGCCATCGCGACCTACGCCGCCCGTGCCGGCGTCGACGCCGAGATATACGTCCCGGCCGACGTCAAGCAGTCGAAGCTCCGGGCCATCGCGCGGGCCGGCGCGACGCCCGTCCGCGTCGAGGGGGAGCGAGCGGACGTCACCGCGGCCTGCGTCGAGGCTGTCGAGTCGGGGGAGGGGTGGTACGCGAGCCACGCGTGGAACCCCGCCTTCTTCGCCGGCACCGCGACGGTCGCACTCGAAATCGCCGCCCAGCGTGACTGGTCGGTCCCCGACGCGTTCGTCACGCCGCTGGGGCACGGAACGCTCTTCCTCGGGGCGTACCGTGGGTTCCGCGCCCTGTCCGAGGCGGGGTGGACCGACCGAATCCCGCGGCTCCTCGGCGCACAGGCCGCCGGCTACGCGCCCATCGCCGACGCCCTCCACGGGAGCGACGACGACGCCCCGAACGAGATGGCCGACGGCATCCAGATACGCGACCCGGTCCAGCGCGACGCTATCCTGGCGGCGCTCGACGACACCGACGGCGACGTCGTCGCCCTGTCCGAGGCGGCGGTCGAACGAGAACTCGACGCGCTCCACGCGCGGGGGTTCTACACCGAACCGACCTGTGCCGTCGCGCCCGCGGCGCTCCGGGCGTTCAGAGACCGGGGCGTCGTGGACGCGGACGACGACGTCGTGGTCGCACTCACCGGGAGCGGACTGAAGGGCTGATGGTCGCTCGAACCCCCTCGTACTGTCCCGACTGCGGGAGTCGCGTCGAAACCGTCGAGGACGAGGGACGCACCCGCCGGCGCTGTCCCTCGTGTGCGAGAATCGTGTTCCGGAACCCCGTCCCGGGGGCGGGCGTGGTGGTGGTCGACGGCGACCACGTCCTGCTCGTCCAGCGCGGCATCGACCCCGGGGCGGGGAAGTGGTGCGACCCCGGCGGCCACCTCGAGGTGGACGAACCACCCGACGTCGCGGCCGCCCGCGAACTCGAAGAGGAGACCGGCCTCGCCGTCGACCCGGCCGCCCTCACCCTCGTCGACGCGGTCCAGATGGAGCCGTGGGGCGAGAAGTACATCGTCTCGGTGGGGTACGCCGTCGCCCGCGAGGAGACGACCGGCGACCTCTCGGCCGGCACGGACGCCCGGGCGGCACGATTCGTCCACCGCGACGACTGCTCCGGCCTGGCGTTCGCCTTCGCGTACGTCCCCGCCCGCATCGACCGCGCGTTCGCGCTGTTCGAGTGACCGGCCGGAGAGGGAGTGAGGGGGAGGCGCTCCGACGGCGCACACACCGCGTGTAGTGAGCGTCGGAGCAGCGGTCCATCCGAGAGCGGCCTTCGCCGGAAGGACGGAACTGACCGAGGACCGCGCGGCACACGGACGCGGTGTGACCACGCCCTCCCCAACCGACTCATTCGTTCGTTTCACTCACTCAGTCGCCCCTCGCGCGAGTCGCTCAGTTCGCTTCGCTCACACGTCCCGCGCGCCTGCGTGTCAGCCACAAGGCGTGACGCGCCCCGTCCGCGACGTCGTGGGGTCCGTCCACGCCACCGCAGTCGGCTGGCAGGTCTGTGGGCTCACCGCCGTGGCGGCCGGGCAGTCCGTCTCCGGGCGCCGCGGGACGCACTCGAGCACTTCACTCACCGTTCGGGGTGGGTCGGCGCGTCGAACCCGCCGCGCACGAGCGGTTTCGCGACGTGTCGCCGGGCGCACGGCGGCACCTCGTACCACCCGCGTTCGAGGTCACGGTCGAGACGCCGCGTCGCCATCCCGCTGCGCGTCTCGCAGTCCCGGCACCGGTAGCCCTGCCCGCGGCCGGCGCTCTCCATCGACCGCCCGCAGTCGGGACAGGTCGGCGTCACGCGCTCCGTTCTGACGAGCGACCGGACGGCGAACTTCTCGAGTTTCAGCGTCCCCGCCGACACCTCGCCGCAGACGGTGAGACGGTCGCCCGGGCGGAGCGACCGGACCCGGTCGCGGAAGTGCTTCGTCGGTTCGAAGGCGACGCAGTCGACGGCCGTCCGGGGCGTCTCGGTCCCCGTGTTCGGCACGTCGCTCGGCCCGAGGCCGAAGAAGACGTGGCCGCCACGCCGGGTCTCGGGCGGGGTGGTGACCACTCCCGAGACGCGCGAGGCACGGCCGTCGCGGAGGGCGTCGAAGCCGTCGTCGTGAAGGTGGGCGTCGGTCCCCTGGTTCGTCACGAACGTCGCCCGCCGGTCGACGGGTTCGCTCTCGATGCGGGCGGCGACGGCCCGACAGCGGGCGGGGTCGTCCCCCCTGATGCCGTAGAGGATGGGCCCCGGCGCGTTCGGAACGCAGACGGCCTCCCCCTCGACCCGGTCGACGGTGTCCCAAACGGTCGGATAGCCCCAGTCGGCGGCGGCGAAGACGGAGTCGACGTCGACCTCTCGCGGCGTGCCACAGCGGTCGAACGCGCGGTAGGAGATGTGTTCGTAGGTCCACTCGTCGAGACCGACCCACGCGCCAACGGCGGCGAGAGCGCCGATGCGGCCCCGCCCGCCGTCCCACCCGCGGTGGTGGTAGCCGTGGTCCGCGGCGAGCGAGAGCGCCCGGCCGAGCGAGTGGTGCTCCCGGACCGCGTCGCGGGCGAACCGGGCGACAGCGGCCGAGACGGCGTCGGGGTCGTCCGGCGCGACGACGACGCCGGGGCTGGTCCGGTCGTCTTCGAACTCGCTCCAGCGCTCGACGGCCTCGCAGGCGTGGTCGAACGCCGTCGCGGACGGACAGGCGGTGTGGAGCGCCACCGCCGCGTTGCCGCGGGTCTTGTGCTCGACAGCGGGGTCGAGTCGGACGAGCAGTCGCCGCTCGACGTCGTACCCGGCGTCGCGGAGCGTCTCCGCGAGACGGGTCGCCAGGTAGGTGCTGCACATGCCACGCTCGCGAGAGTCGGTGTCGTCGAGCGCGATGACGGTCATTGCGAGCAGTTGCGCGCCGAGCGGCTAACCGGTTTCGTCCCGCCCGTCGGCAGCGGTCGACCCGTGGAAGCCGGGTGACCGACGACAGCCGCGCCGGGTACTCGGAGCGGTGGGCGGGCGAAGCGTTCCAGTATATAACCATATCGGCCGGCGAGACGCAAAACCGCCTGACTCCGCTCCCGGGTGGGTGAGAAACACATATATCCGATGAGTGGCCTAGTAGTGTCCATGTCGCGGTCCGCGTTGATCAGCAACATCACCGCGATGTTACGCGATGCCGGGTTCGTCGTGAGCGACCGCATCGCCATCCGGCCCAAGAGCTTCGACCTCGCCGCCCGCCGCGGCGACGACCTCCTCCTGTTGAAGATTCTGGGCAACATCGACGCGTTCGACGGAGGGACGGGGGCGGAGATGCGCCGACTGGGGTCGTATCTGGACGCGACGCCGCTCGTCATCGGGATGCGGACGCGCAACGAGGACCTCAAGCCGGGCGTCGTCTACTTCCGACACGGCGTTCCGGTGTTGAACCCCGACACGGCGATGGACCTGTTCATCGAGGAGGTCCCGCCGCTCATCTACGCCGCCCCCGGCGGACTGTACGTCAACATCGACGGCGACTTGCTCGCCGACGAACGGCAGGAGCAGGGGATGAGCCTCGGCCAGTTGGCGAGCGAACTCGGCGTCTCCCGACGTACCGTCTCGAAGTACGAGGACGGCATGAACGCCTCCATCGAGGTGGCGGTCCAGCTGGAGGAGCTGTTCGACCAGCCGTTCTCCGCGCCCGTCGAGGTGATGGACGGCGCCGACGAGGTCCGCACGGCCGATCCGACTCCGGCCGACCCCGAGGCCGACCCGGACGACGAGCACGTCGTCACGGTCCTCACGCGGGCGGGCTACGACGTCCACCCGACGCTCCGTGCACCGTTCAAGGCCGTCTCGGAGGACAGCGCGGACAGCCGCCGCGGGCAGAACGTGCTCACCGGTCACTCGGCGTTCAACCGGAACGCCGAGAAGCGCGCTCGCATCATGTCCTCGCTCGGTGAGATTACCCGGACGCGCTCGGTGTACTTCACCGAGGAGCGCACGAAGCGCGAGTCCGTCGAACGGACGGCCATCGTCTCCTGTGAGGAACTCGCGGCCATCGACGACCCCGACGAGATTCGTGACCTCATCCGCGACCGGACGACCGAGCCGGCCGAGTCGTAGGCGGGGCGGACGACGTCTACGCTTATGTCTCTCGCCGACGTGGTAGAGTGTCATGTACACGGACGAGTCACACCGGACGCTCCGCGACGCCGTCGACGACCTGGTGATGGAGTGGCCGGGCGTCTCGCGGAAGGTCATGTTCGGCTGTCCCTCCTACGTCGCCGACGGCGTCCTCTTCGCCGTCGTCTCCGAGCAGGGACTGTCGCTCACGCGGCTCTCGGAGACACAGCGAGCGAAACTCGAGCGGTCGCTCTCGGTCGAACCGTTCGAGGCCGGCGGACGTCTCGTCCGCCGGTGGGCGACCGTACAGGTCGACCCGGGTCGCCTCGCACCGGTGGAACACGCGCTGCGGCAGAGCTACGAGGCGGCGGTCGTCTGAACTGCGAGAGAGGAGTCGGTTAGCTCGCGCTGCCGTACGTCTTCTCGAGGTAGGCGACGATGTCGTCGGACTCGGCCATCCCGTCGACGTCGTGTTCCTCGTCGACGAGGACCGGGACGCCGGTCTGACCGCTGATCTCTTCGACTTCGGTTCGCTCGCTGTGCGCGCGGGGTACCTCCCGCGGCTCGTACTCGAGGCCGAGTTCAGAGAGCTTATTCTTCACCTTCGCACAGTACGGACAGCCGGGCAGTTCGTAGAGGATGAGATTCGACATCGGTTCTGGATAGAGCCCTCGTTCATAAGAGGCCGACGGTGCTGTGTCGCCAGCCGTCACAACCGTCGTGCGCGACACACACACGCACGCACCGCGTCGCGGTCGGGCGACCCGTCGAAGCGCTCGCACTCGCGTCAGCGTGACCTCACACGGCGGGGGGGTGGACCGCGAGCGCGGACACGGCAACCGTGCGACACAGCCCCGCCAGAGTGTCAGACCTGCGCCGCGAGGACGCCGCTGGTCCGGACCACGAAGTAGACGACGAACGCGGCGGCGAGCACCCAGTGACCGAGGCGGACGTCGTCGAGTTCGCCCGCGGCGAGTTTCACGATGGGGTACGAGATGATACCGGCGGCGATGCCGTAGGCGATGGAGAACGTGAAGGGCATGACGAGGATGGTCATCCCGGCGGGGACGGTGTAGGTGATGTCGTCCCACGCGATGTCGACGACGTTCTGGAGCATCACGACGCCGATGACCACGAGCGCGATGTGGGAGGCGTACAGGGGAATCGCGGCCGCGAGCGGGACGACTGCGAGCGAGGCGAGGAAGAGCACGCCGACGGTAGTCGCCGTGAGACCGGTGCGGCCACCCTCCTCGACGCCCGAGGCCGACTCGATGTACGTCGTCACCGTCGAGGTGCCGAGCATCCCGCCGACGGTGGTCCCGACGGCGTCGGCCATCAGCGGCCTGTCGATGTCCGGGAGGTTCCCGTCCTCGTCGAGGAAGCCCGCGACCTGTGACACGCCCGTTAGGGTTCCGGCGGTGTCGAAGAAGTCGACGAAGAAGAACGTGAAGACGATGAGTGCGAAGGAGAACGCCTCGACGTTCCCCAGTCCGGTGACGAACGCGCCAGCGAGCGGCGTGATGTCGTACTGTGCCGACGCGGGACCGGCGACGAGACCGGCGTCGGCGGAGACGAGGCCCGCCTGGGTGACGCCCCAGCCGATGAGCGTCGTGAGGAGGATGCCGATGATGATAGAGCCCCGGATCCCGCGGGCGTACAGCGCGAAGGTGAGGAACAGGCCCACGACGGAGAGGATGGCGACGGGATCGGCGGCGACCGGACCGAGCGTGACGTACGTCGCGGGGTCGGAGACGACGATGTTCATCGCCTCCAGACCGATGAGCGCGAGGAAGAGGCCGATACCGGTCCCGACGGCGAACTTCACCGGTTCGGGGAACACCTTGATGATGTACTCACGTGCGCCAACGGCGGTGAGGACGATGAATAGGAGTCCCTCGACGACGACGGCGGCGAGCGCCGTCTGCCACGGGACGCCGAGCGCGCCCACGACGGTGAAGGCGAAGAAGGCGTTCAGCCCGAGGCCGGGCGCCTGGCCGAACGGACGGTTCGCGTACAGCCCCATGATGAGCGTGGCGACGGCCGCCGCGATGATGGTGACGACGGCGAGCATCGAGCGGACGGTGGCGGGGTCGAACCCCTGGATGATGATGCCCGGTTTGGCGTCCGGTATGCCGGCGAGGATGGCGGGGTTGACGACCACGATGTAACTCATGGTCAGAAAAGTCGTCAACCCGGCCAGCACTTCGGTGCGGACGGTGGTGTCGTACTGGTCGATGTCGAAGTAGTCAGCGAGCGTCTGTTCCAGCCCCATATGCACGTCTGAGGATAGTCCGAAGAACTTACTTAATCGTTCTCATCTCGAACCCCGTATGTGTACACATTCGTGTACAAAACTGGACGAGAGAAGGTGAAAATCACCTGATGATACCACGACTACGGATACTATCTCGGGATGGGGTTGCGTCAGTCGAACGTGGCGAGAGCGGCGATGGGCGCGTCGGTGAGGTCCCGGGCGGCGGCCATCCCCTCGTCGCCGGCGGCGATGAGCGTGAAGACGCCGACGACGTCTGCGTCGGCCTGGTTCGCGATGTCGAGGAGGAGTTCCTGGGTCTCACCCGACCGGATGAGGTCGTCGACCACCAGCACCGACTGGCCCGACGAGAGCGCGGACGCGGGGAGGTAGTAGGTGAGTTCGATACCCGACGCCAGTCGCTGGCGGGACTCGATGAACTCCTCGACGGCCGTCTCCTTCGACTTCTTCGCGTAGGCGAGACGGGCGTCGAAGTACGACGCCATCGCCGCCCCGAGCGTGATGCCGTCCGTCGCGGCCGTCAGCACCACGTCGGGCCGCTCGAAGCCGAAGGCGTTGGCGGCGACGGGCGCGACGAGGTCAAGGAACGACTGGTCGAAGACGACCCCCGAGTTGTCGACGTACCCCTCGTCGTCGAACGTCACCCGCGCCTCGAGTTCGGTCGCCAGCGCGTCGCGACCGACGCCCTCGACCACTTCCCGGGCGCGCTCGACGCCCGGCAGGACGTGCCCGTTGACGTAACGGTTGAGGTCACCGGCCGGCAGTTCGGTGAGGTCGGCGAGTTCGTCGTACGTCCGTGTCTCCTTCAGCATCCGAAGCACGGCGACCGCTTGCAGCTGGAGGGCCGCTTTCTCCGCTCTGTTCATGTATCGAACCACACGCCTGCACAAGTATGAACACTTCGATGTTTTCAGCGCGCGAGTTGTCCACGAGCGTGGGAGCGCGGAGCCCGGTGACGACGCGCGCCGTCCGTGTCGGTCCGCCCAGGGGGGAGCGGCGAGAGCGTCGGCGCTACGACGCGTCGGCGTCCCGGTCGGCGAGCAGGTCCGAGGCCGTGACGAGCGCCTCCAGTTCGACGTCGTGGTCGGCGAGCAACTCGCGTGCGCCCTCCTCGCGGTCGACGACGACGAGCACCCGGTCGACGACGGCACCCAGTTCACGGAGCGCCGCGACGGCGTCGAGGGCGCTCTGGCCCGTGGTGGCGATGTCCTCGAGGACGACGACTTCCTCGCCCGCCTCGAAGCGGCCCTCGATCCGGTTCGCGGTCCCGTACTCCTTGGCCTTCTTGCGGACGACGACGTAGGGGTTGCCGGTCTCGACGCTCGTGACCGCGACGAGCGGTACGGCACCGAGCGCGACGCCGGCGAGTTTCGTGTCGCCGTCGCGGTCGGCGAACGCCTCGGCGACGAGTTGGAGGCAGTCGGGGTCCGTCTCGAAGAGGTACTTGTCGACGTAGTAGTCGGAGGTGCCGCCGTGAGAGAGTTCGAACTCCCCGAACTGGACGGCGTCGGCGGCTCTGAGCGCCGAGATGAGCTCCTGGTTCGTCATGCGAGTGTGTCGGTCGGCGGGGGAGTATAAACGAGGCGGTCCGCGGTCGCTCCGAGAGCGTCTATATAGAACACAGTTTACTCGACCGCGAAATATTTTTTCTTCGAGCCACTACGTTCTCCTGTATGGCACGGACCTCGTACGAACTGACCGAATCGTTCGGTGGTTTCGAGGCGGGAGCCCTGCTGGACGTGACGGCCCGGTTCGGCGACTGGCACGAGTACGACCTGAAGCTCGAACCCGCCCGACCGAACCCGCAGGCGCCAGCAGTGTTCGTCACCGAGTCGGAGTCAGGGTTCAGCGAGGCGGAGATTCTCGACGAGACTGCCCGGTTCGGCGACTGGCACGAGTACGACCTCGCGTTCGACCCCGTCTCGGACGACGCTGACTCCGACGGGGTGAGCGGACCCATCCGCGTCACGATGGCGGCGTTCGAGCGGGTGGCCGCTCCGGTCGACACCACGGCGTAGCGCGCTCACCACGGTTCGCTTTTCAGCCCCAGCACGTAGGCGACGCCGTTCGTCACGACGTGGAGGACGGGTGTGGCGACGAGGACGACGGCCAGCGCCGTGAGCGGGAACGTCGTGGCGAACCACCGGGGTGCGACGAGGGCGGCGAGGCCGAGCGCACCGACGACGAAGTCGAGTTGGTCCAGTCCGGGGAAGGCGGCACCGCGTTCGCGGCCAGTGCGTCGCTTGAGGAACGAGGCCCCGATGTCGCCGAGCATCGCCCCGAACGAGAGCGCGACGGCGACGTGGAGGGGAAACGTCGGGAGCGCAAAGCCCACCGCCTCCGCGACTGTCGGACTGAGGAAGTTCAGCGCGAGGGCGACGAGCGTGCCGGCGAGGGTGCCGGCCGCCGTCCCCCGCCAGGTCTTGCCGTCGCCGAGGACGCGCCGGTCACCCCAGGTGCGCCCCCCGTCGATGGGGCGACCCCCACCGAAGAGGACGGCGGCGTTGTTGGGGACGTACGCGGGCAGCATCGCCCACAGCGCACCGGCGACGAGTGAGCCGACCATACCGGATGTCCGAAACGGACCCGATAAAACGCGGCGGTTTCACTCGAGAGGGCAGGGGTCGACCGGCACACAACGACTAAGTAACATGTCTGTCAAGCTACAGGCACAATGGCTCGCATCTTCAAGTCGCCGGCGCGGTACGTCCAGGGTCGGGGAGTGACGGCGGACGTCGGCACACACGTCGAACCGCTGGGAGACACGGCGCTACTGGTCGCGGACGAACTCGTGCTCGATCTCGTCGAGGACGACGTCGTGAGCAGCCTCGACGAGCACGGCGTCACGGCCAGTTCGCTGACGTTCGGCGGGGAGTGCTCGACGGCGGAGATAGACCGCATCGCGGACGTCGCCGCCGAACGGGGTGCCGACGTGGTCATCGGGGCCGGGGGCGGGAAGGCGCTCGACGCGGTGAAGGCCGCCCGGTCGGAGCGCGGAATCGCGATGGTCTCGATGCCGACCATCGCGTCGACGGACGCGCCGACGAGCGCCCTGTCGGTCGTCTACACCGAGCACGGCGAGTTCGAGGAGTACCTGTTCCACGACGAACACCCCGACCTCGTTCTGGTCGACACCACCGTCGTCGCTGCGGCACCGACGCGACTGTTCCGTGGGGGCGTCGCCGACGCGCTCGCGACGTGGTTCGAAGCGGAGGCCACGTCCGACTCCGACGGCGACAACGTGGTCGGCGGGAAGCCGACGCGGGCCGGGACACACCTCGCGAAGCTCTGTTACGAGACGCTCCGCGAGCACGCCGTCTCGGCGGTGGAGGCAGTCGAACGTGACGCCGTCTCCGAGAGCGTGGAGGCCGTCACGGAGGCCAACACGCTGCTGTCGGGACTCGGCTTCGAGAGCGGCGGCCTGGCGGCGGCACACTCGATCCACAACGGACTCACACAGCTCGAAGCGACCCACGGGGCGACGCACGGCGAGAAGGTGAACGTCGGGACCATATCCCAGCTCGTCCTGGAGGGTCGCGACGACGCGTTCGTCGAGGAGATACTCGAGTTCTCCCTCGACGTCGGCCTCCCGGTGACGCTCGCCGAAATCGGGCTCGACGACCCGACGCGCGAGCAGCTCGACGTCGTCGCCGAGGCCGCGTGCGACCCCGCGGAGACCATCCACAACGAACCGTTCGCGGTCGAACCCGCGATGGTCCGGGACGCGATCCTCACGGCGGACCGCCTCGGGGAGCGCGTGCGCGCGGACCGGTAAGTCGCCGACTCCGCGGCCCGCCTCCCGCTCCGGCGACGGACGGGGCGAGCGACGACGACCGACGCGAAGAGGAAGACCTCATAAGGCCAGCCACTAACTCTCCTCTGATGTCCTCGTGGAGACGCGATTTCGCCTCGGGCCTCGTCGTCTTGGTCCCGATACTCGTTATTCTGTTCGTCATCAACTGGCTCTACTCGCAGATCGCGAAGCTCCCCATCATCAGACAGCTCGAACAGCCGTTCGGCGTCCTCGTCGCCATCGTCGTCTTCACGATGCTCGTCCTCTCGGTCGGCTATCTGATGCGGACCACCGCCGGCCGACTGTTCGAGGCCGGCCTCGACAACGTGATGAACCGCGTCCCCCTCGTCCGGGTGCTCTACAACGCCTCCAAACTCGCCGTCGAGACGGCGCTCACGGGGACCGAAGACCTCCAGAAGCCCGTCCGCCTCGAAGTGTGGCCGGGCGTGCGGATGACGGCGTTCAAGACGGGCAAGCGCACGAAGGACGGCCGTGAAGTCCTCTTTATGCCCACCGCACCCAACATCACGACCGGGTTCGTGATGGAGGTCGAATCCGAAGACATCACCGAGACCAACGAACGCGTCGAGGAGGCGCTGACGCGCATCCTCTCTGCGGGGTTCGCCGAGGAGGACCACGGCGTCGAAATCGACGTCTTCGAGGAACCCGACTCCGACGGCGAGTCGTCGGGGTCCGTCGACATCACCACCGAGTCCGGGGCTGGGTCGTCGGGGTCGTCAGGGTCGGGCTCGGGGTCGTCAGGGTCGGGCTCGGGGTCGTCAGGGTCGGGCTCGGGGTCGCAGTCGTAGTCGTAGTCGTCGCCGTCGGGGCGAGAGACGGCAAGGCCGTTCTCGGGAGGCGGCAGAAGACACTTGACCCGGAGGGACGGGTGACGAGACATGCGTCGTCCCTCCAGACGCACGTTCCTCGGCCTCGCCACCCTCTCGCTGTCGGCGGCCGGCTGTCTCGGCCGCCGGGAGGGTGACGGAGCATCGACGGACACCGCAACGACGACCGGACCGGACGCGGCGACGGCGGCAGCGACACCGTCCTCGTCGGGGACGTCGACGACCGACGCGGCGACGCCGGGCACACTCGGGACAGAACGGACCGTCAGTGGCCGCTCGGTCACCGTCTCGAACGTCAGCGTGCGAGACGCACTGCTCTATCTCGACACGCCCGACTCGATGGCGGTGGCGAACCGCGACGGAGAGCGATACGTTCTCGTCTCCGTCGAGGGGTCCGAGTCGGGACCACCTCCAGAGGCGTTCTCGCTCCGCGTCGACGGCGACGACGCCGACGTGGCGGAGGTCCGCGGCGGCCTCGACGACTACGGCCCACGGTACGACCCTGGTTACACCGGCGAGACGGGGTACCTCCCGTTCGTCGTCCCCGTCGGCCTCGACGCCGACGAGGGACACGTCGCAGTCGAGTACGAGGGCGAGACCACGGCGTGGCGACTCGACGACGCACACCTCGACGCGCTGCGCCGGTCGAAGCCACGGTTCGAACTCCGGACGGTCGAGCTCCCCGACCGGATACGGCCGGACGCCCGGCTCCGGGCGCGCGTCGCGGCCGAGAACGTTTCCGACGTCGCCGGCGTGTTCAGAGGCGTGCTCAACGTCGCGAACCTGGGCGCGGCGTACGTCCCGTACGCGTTCGAACTCGACGCCGAACCCGGCGAGACGGTCAGCTGGGAGAAGACGTTCGACGAGCGCCCGCCCGACGGGGCCGACGCCGTCGGCTTCTTCCTCGACACGGTGGCCGGTGACAGGGAGGTACAGGCACCGGTGGGTGTCGGGACGGCGGTCGGAACCGCGACGGCAACCGGAGACGGGACCGAGAGCGGACGCGAGTGAGTCCTACTCCACGTACGTGAACCACTCCTCGTGGTCGTCGGTGCGACGCTCCACGAGGTCGAAAAAGGCCTGCTGGATCTCCTCGGTCACGGGGCCGCGCGACCCGTCGCCGATGACGACGTTGTCGACCTTGCGGATGGGCGTCACCTCCGCCGCCGTGCCGGTGAAGAACAGTTCGTCTGCGGTGTTGAGTTCGCCGCGTGAGATGGTGGCGTCGTCGTGGACGGTGTACCCCAGTTCCTGCGCGAGGGTGATGGCGGTCTGGCGGGTGATGCCGTCGAGGATGCTCTGGGAGAGCCCCGGAGTGTATATCTCCCCGTCGCGGACGAGGAAGATGTTCTCGCCCGGCCCCTCCGCGACCTGCCCCTCCTTGTTGAGGACGATGGCCTCGACGTAGCCGTTGCGCCGCGCCTCCTCCCCCGCGAGCAGCGAGTTGACGTACAGCCCCGTCGTCTTCGCGTTGGTCGGAATCTGACTCGAGGCGTGTTTGCGCCACGAGGAGACCATCACGTCGACGCCCTCCTCCAGCGCCTCCTCCCCCAGATACGCCCCCCACGGCCAGGCGGCGATGGCGACCTCGACGGGGCAGTCCCGCGGACTGACGCCCAGCGAGTCGTAGCCGTAGAAGGCGATGGGGCGGATGTAACACGACTCCAGGTCCTGCCGGCGGACGAGTTCCAGCGTGGCCTCGGTCAGTTCCTCCCGGGAGAACGGAATCTCCATGTTGTACGGCTTCCCCGACTGGTAGAACCGTTCGAGGTGTTCGTCCCAGCGGAAGATGGCCGGGCCCTTCTCCGTGTCGTAACACCGGACCCCCTCGAAGACACCGGTCCCGTAGTGGAGGCCGTGCGTCAGGACGTGGACCTGCGCGTCGTCCCAGTCGACGAACTCGCCGTCCTGCCAGATCGTGTCGACGTCCATGTCGTCGAAGCTCATACTCGCTCGTAGCCGGCCACCGTTATAAAATCATCAGCAATCGGTGTGAGCACAACCCGCACGGACCGCCGCCGTTTTTCACGCTCGGCCGCCCACGCGGTGACGATGGCAATCGACACCGTACTCGTGACGGGGGCGACCGGTCGCATCGGCCCGCTCGTCGTCGACCGACTGCGCGAGGAGTACCACGTCGTCGCCAACTCCCGCTCCGGCGGCGACGTCGGCGACGACCACGTCCGGGGAGACATGACCGACCCCGGCGACGCCTACGGCGTCCTCGCGCGGAGCGACGCCGACGCCGTCGTCCACCTCGGGATGCTGTCGAACCCGAACGAGACGCCCGGGCACGTCACCTTCCAGAGCACCGTCGGGAGCACCTACAACGTGCTGGAGGCGAGCGAGGCGCTCGGCATCGAGTCGGTCGCGCTCGCGTCGAGCATGAGCGCACTCGGCACGGGGTTCGACCCCGACCCCGTCCGCCTGGAGTATCTCCCGCTGGACGAAGCCCACCCGCTCACGCCGCGTGACCCGTACGGTCTCGCCAAGCAGGTCATGGAGGTGACGGCGACGGGCATCGGCCGACGGGCGGACGCCCCGACCGTCACGTCGTTCCGCGTGCCCTGGATGCCGCGGGAGGAGGAAATCCAGCGAGCGTTCGTCGAGAGCGACCGGTCGCTCGAAGCGGTGCGGGCACACGAGTCGTACCACTCGATTCGCAACACGCTCTTCTCGTATCTGCACGCCGCGGACGCCGCCGACCTGGTCGCCGCTGTGGTCGCGGCCGATCACACCGGACACGAGGCCGTCTGGGCGACGGCCCCGGACACGACGGTCGACCGCCCGACGAGCGAACTGGTCGACGAGGAGTACCCGGACGTCGCGGTCAGACGCGAGTTCGAGGGGTACGAGAGCCTCGTCTCGAACGAGAAGGCGACGGCGCTGCTCGGGTGGGAACCGCAGCGGAGTTGGCGCGACTAGGACAGGTCGGCGACGAGGTCACGGCCCTCGACGTAGACGAGGTCGTGAACGCGTGCGTACGCGCGGGCGTCCGCGACGGAGCGGGCGGCCCCCGTCTCGTCGTCGAGCATCTCACAGACGACCACGGCGGGGGGGAGGTCGGCCGCGCGGGCGAGTGCGAGGCCCAGTTCGGTGTGGCCGCGCCGCTCGTCGAGGAGGCCCGCAGCACCGCGGAGGAGGTGGACGTGGCCCGGCGAGCGGAACTCACGGGCGAAGTCGTCGGGGCCGTACTGCTCCCCGCGGTCGACCCGTCCGGCGACCGACGCGAGTTCCGTGATGGTCAGCGAGCGGTCAGCGTCCGTGATTCCCGTGAAGGTGTCGCGGTGGTTCACCGGGAGCGAGAACGACGACCGGGCGTCGTACCCCAGGTCGTGCCCCCCGGCGGTCGGGTGGTCGATGGAGCTGTCGAGGAACGGGAGGTCGAGCGCCTCGGCCACACCGTCGGCGAGTGCCGCACAGACGAGGCCGCCCGCGTCGTTCCGGAGGTGGGCGACGGCGCTCGGCGTGACCGCGCCGGCGGGGTAGACGATGTCGGTCTCGCCCTCGCGGTCGGCGGCGTCGTGGACGAGCACCGGGTCGCCGGCGCGGAACGCCGCCACCGCGCGGACGACGGTGTCCTCGACGGCGGTACAGTCGGCGTCGACTTCGACGTTCACGTCGGTGTCCGACGTCGTCGGCATCTCAGACCGCCTCCACGGTGACGACGACCCGGTCCCCGTCGTCGATGCCGAGTGCGTCGCGGAGTCGGTCGGGGGCGATGACCTCCAGTTGCGTCTCGTCGTGGTGGGTTCGGTCGGGAACGATGATGTGTGCGTCCTCGTACGCCTCCCCGTCGGCAGTGAGGCGGGCGGCGTAGCACGTCGCGGAACCGAACGTCCGTTCGTCGTCCTCCCACGCGTCGATGGGGACGGCGTCAAGCGCGCGGATGCCCGCGCGGGCCCGCACGCTGTCCGACGTGAGGTCGACGTTGAGCGTCCCCGGGTAGGGTTCGTAGCCGAGGCGCTCGCGGAACTGCTCCATGTAGCCCGGCAGCGAGATGTAGTGTTTCCCCTCGCCCATGCCGCCGGTGACGCTCCCCTCGAGCGTGACAGACTCGGGCGACTCGAAGAGCGTCCGGTACTGGGCGTACTCCGCTCGGAGCGCCGACTCGCCGGCTTCGGTGACCGACACCCACTGGCCGTCGCTCACGACGTCCCGGTCGAGATAGCCCGCCTCCTCCAGGCGCTGTAGACGGCGTGAGGCGGTCTGGCCCGACGTCTCCAGCCCGGCGGCCAGCCCCGAGCAGGATATCTTGACGGGGCCGACCAGCCCACCGTCGAGCGCGACTCGGCGGAGGGCGGCGAGTTCGTCGTGGCCGACGGCCCGCGACTGTGCCGATTCTGACATGGCTCGGGCTATGGGGTCACCGGGCATAAGCATACCGAATATGGGATGCGTAACAGAATCGTGATGGCGTCGGCCGGGTCCGAACGGGAGGGATTCGTCGTACGGACCCACCCGGACTAAACGTGTCGGTCGGCGGGTCGAGTCCCCGTGGTCGCCGACCCGAGGAGGGCGACCACGTCGCGTCCGTTCCGTTTCGTTCCGTTCTGTCGTGTCCCACGCCGTACCGGACGCGTGAGGCGACCGGAACTCGGTACCCTAATACCAGACGAGACGGAAGGGGGGCGCATGTTCAGAGCCTTCCGAGCGGAGGTCGAAGCCGCGCTCTCGCGCGCGCTCGAATCGCTCGACCTGCCGACGGGCGACCTCGGCGTCGAGGAACCGCCCGAAGACGTCCCCGCGACGCTCGCGTCGAGCGTCGCGTTCCGACTCGCCGGCGAGGTCGGTGCCCCGCCGCCGAACGTCGCGGCGGACATCGCCGAGGCGATCGACGTCGACGAGTACGCCTTCGTCGACCGCGTCGACACGCAGGGGCCGTACGTCAACTTCCACGTCGCGCCCGCGTACGACGAGGCGACGCTCGACGCGGCACAGGAAGAGGGGTACGGGCGACTGGAGGACCGCGAGACGAGCGTCGTCGTCGAGCACACGTCGGCGAACCCCACCGGCCCCGTCCACGTCGGACGTGCGCGCAACCCTATCCTCGGCGACGCCATCGCCCGCTGTCTCGACTACGCCGGCTACGACGTCGAGCGCCACTACTACGTGAACGACGCCGGCCGGCAGGTCGCCGTCTTTACCTGGGCGTACGAGACCTTCGACGAGTCGGACCTGCCCGACCCCGAACGGGACCGACCGGACTACGACCTCGTCCGCTACTACCGGAAGGGGAACCAGTGGCTCGACGAGGCCTCCGAGGCGGAGGCCGAGGCGGCGGAGGCCGAAATCGAGGCCATCATGCAGGGCCTCGAAGCGGGCGACGAGGAGACGTTCGAGCGCGTCGGGCGGGTCGTCGACCAGGTGCTCTCGGGGATGCGTCAGTCGCTCGAACGACTGCCGGCGGCGTTCGACGCCTTCGTCAAGGAGACCGAGTTCATCCGCGACGGGAGCGCCGACGACGTCGTCGCCCGACTCAAAGAGAGCAGGGCGGCCGTCTACGAGGAGGACGCCTGGCAACTCGACCTCACCGACTACGGCATCGAGAAACACCTCGTCTTCCTCCGCTCTGACGGGACGACTCTCTACACGACGCGTGACCTCGCACACCACGAGTGGAAGTTCGACAACTTCGACCGCGCCGTGACCGTGCTGGGCGAGGACCACAAACTCCAGGCCCAGCAGTTGAGGGCAGCGCTGGACGTCCTCGGCAACGACACCTCGAAGCTCGAATCGACGTTCTACTCCTGGGTGAACCTCCCCGAGGGCGGGATGTCGACGCGGGAGGGCACCGGGGTGGACCTCGACGACCTGCTCGACGAAGCGATCGCCCGTGCGCGCGACGAAGTCGAGTCGCGCCTCGACACGCGGAGCCGCGACGACGACCTCTCCGAGGCGGACGTCGACCGCATCGCCCACCAGGTCGGCATCGGTGCCGTCCGCTACGACATCGTCTCGAAACAGCCGACGAAGAGTATCACGTTCGAGTGGGAGCGCGCGCTCGACTTCGAGGCGCAGTCCGCGCCATACATCCAGTACGTCCACGCGCGCTGTTGTGGGATTCTCGACGAGGCGGAGGTGAGCGAAACCGTCGACGCCTCGGTGCTCACCGCCGACGAGGAGCGGGCCCTCCTGCGGGTCATCGCCCGGTTCCCGGCCCGGGTCGAACAGGCCGCCGAGGACCTCGAACCGCACGTCGTCGCGACGTACGCGCGGGAGTTCGCCGAGACGTTCAACGCCTTCTACCGCGAGTGTCCGGTACTGTCGGCCGAGGACGAATCGGTGCGTGCGGCTCGACTCGCACTCGTCCGCGCGTCGCGACACACTGTCGCGAACGCCCTCGACGTCCTCGGCGTCGAGGCGCCGACGTCGATGTGAGACCCGCTCGGTGAGGAGAGACTGACAGACACGGCGGGCCGCGGGACGGACGACTCGGGAGGGACGACTGGCACCGGAGAGAACGCGACTCCTCGTCAGGCGAGGACCGGCACCGGAGCGACGACGCCGGCGACGAGCGACCCGCCGACGCCGAGAACCGTCGCCGCTCCCAGACCGAGTGCGAGGAGCAGGAACAGCACGAGCCACCAGAACGGAACGGATTCTGAGTCAGCCATACGAACCATCTTCGGAGCGAGCTAAAAGAAGCTCTCGTTATCGCTCGCACCGGGGCCGGACGACACCTAGCTGAAGAAGCGCCTGAACAGCCCCTTCTTCTCGTCGGGTCCCTCCTCGACGTTCGTACCCGCGTCGTCGGCGTCACCTGCCGCATCGGCGTCCGTGTCGGTGTCGTCAGTGTCGTCGGTGTCGTCGGCGTCGGCCGCGACGTCCGCGTCGGCGGCGGCGTCACCTGCCGCATCGGCGTCCGCGTCGGCGTCCGACTCCTCGTCGTCGCGGTCGGTCACGTCGCCCGCCGTCTCGTGCTCGTTCGCGGCGTCGGCCCCGGCTTCGGCGTCCGGGATGTCGGTCGTCTCCTCCGGGGAGATGGTGACGTTGCGGTCGTCCGGTGGCGTCGTGTCGAACGTCACGTCGGCGTCCGCATCGGGTTCGGCTTCGGCGACGACGCCGGCCACGGAGTCGTCGGCGGCGTCGCTGTCGGCGTCGGCGTCAGACTCGTCGGCCGCGCCGACGGTCCCCTCCGCGTCCGCGAGCGCCGACGCGATGCCCCCACCCCCGCCACGCCGCTCGGTCCCGGCGTCCTCGTCCGCCTCCGACGGGGACGGGTCCACGGACGCCGCCGCGTCGGTGTCATCGGTGTCATCGGTGTCATCGGTGTCATCGGTTGCGTCGGTGTCGTCGGTGTCGTCGGTGTCGTCGGTGTCGTCGGTGCCAGTATCGCTATCGGTGTCGGTGTCAGCGCCAGTGGTGTCGGTGGCGTCGGCGTCGTCACTTTCGCCTGCCTCGCTGGCGGCCTCCCCAGCGAGCGAGGCGGGGTCGTCCGCCTCGTCGAACGCGTCCCCGGGACCCGCTTCGTCGAACAGTGAGGAGACGTCGAGGTCGTCCACGTCGTCGGGTGAGTCCTCGATGAGCGAGGAGACGTCGAGGTCCTCCACGCCGACGGCGGGGGCGTCGTGGTCGCTCTCGTCGGCGTCGCGTTCGGCCTCGTCCGCGGCGGCGCGCTCTGTCTGGCCCGCGTCGTCGATGGTGACGTCGTCCACGTCGTCGGTGACGAGGTCGTCTGCCCCATCTACATCGTCCACCTCGTCACCGTCGAGGGGTCGCTCGTCGACGGCGGCCTCCGCCGCGGCAGCGGCCTCGCGCGTCTCGACGGCGACGGCCGCCTCGTCGAACGCGTCCCCCATCGCGTCGGCCGCGACGGCGTCCGCCAGGACCCGGTACGCGGCGGCAGCAGGGGAGTCCGGGTCGAGCGTCGCCGGCGGGTCCTCGCCCGTCTCGGTCCCGATGGCAGGGTCTTCGGGGACGACCGCCAGGAGGTCGGCGTCGACGGCCGCGGCGGCCGCCTCGACGTCGACGCGCGCCGTGTCGACGCGGGTGAGGACGAGACCGGCGACGGGCACGTCGACGCGGGCGGCGAGCTGGTTCGTCTTCTCGGTGTCGCCGAGGGCGTCGGTCGCCGGCGTCGAGACGAGGAGGACGGCGTCGGCGAGGCCGAGCGGGAAGAGGGTGTCGTGGCTCAGCCCCGCGCCGGTGTCGACGAGGACGACGTCGTAGTCGGCGAGGGCGTCGAGCACCCCGTCGAGGCCGCGGGGGTCGGCCCGGGCGTACGCGTCGAGCGGCGGCGACCCGGGGACGACGGCCAGTCCGTCGGGGCCCTCGTAGACGGCGTCGAGCGGGTCGGCCTCGTCCGCGAGCACGTCGTGGAGGGTCGGCCCGTCGGCTGAGACGCCGAGCAACCGACCGAGGTTCGGCATGCCGACGTCGGCGTCGACCACCGCGGTTCGGTGGCCGGCGGCGGCGAGCGTCGCCCCGAGAGCCGCCGTCGTGGTCGTCTTGCCGACCCCGCCTTTCGCGCTCGCGATGGCGTAGACCCGTCCCATACTGTCCGAAACGAACCGTGGTGGATATATAAAAGTTGACGCGGGACGGTCGGTGCGCCCCGCCGAGTCGCCCGTGAGGGACCGAGGCCCACAGTCAAAGGTTACTTAGCCACTGGCCGGGCTAGGAGAGACAATGAGTACTGACGCCGAAGAGGTGAGCGAGGACCGCCGGAAGTACGAGTTCCGGAAGGTCATCGAGGACCTCAAGGAGTTCGAGGGATCGGGGACGCAGCTCGTCTCCATCTACGTCCCGCCGGACCGGCAGATTTCGGACGTCGTCGCCCACGTGACCCAGGAGCACTCCGAAGCGAGCAACATCAAGTCCAAGCAGACCCGCACGGCGGTGCAGGACGCGCTGACGAGCATCAAGGACCGCCTCCGGTACTACAAGAACCCGCCGGACAACGGGATGGTGCTCTTCTCGGGCGCCATCGACTCCGGCGGCGGCCAGACCGAGATGGTCACCAAGGTGCTGGAGAACCCGCCGGACCCCGTCCAGTCGTTCCGCTACCACTGCGACTCGGAGTTCCTCACCGAGCCGTTAGAGGAGATGCTGATGGACAAGGGGCTGTTCGGCCTCGTCGTCCTCGACCGCCGCGAGGCGAACGTCGGCTGGCTGAAGGGCAAACGGGTCGAGCCCGTCAAGTCCGCCTCGTCGCTCGTCCCAGGCAAGCAGCGGAAGGGTGGCCAGTCGGCACAGCGGTTCGCCCGGCTCCGCCTGGAGGCCATCGACAACTTCTACCAGGAGGTCGCCGAGATGGCGAACGACCTGTTCGTCCCGAAGCGACACGAAC
>NZ_JBEPXO010000038.1:0-34655 GCF_041641895.1 Salinigranum sp.
CGTGCGTCGGACGCCGTCGCCAGACTCCTCGTCCGGAACTCCGGGTGGCGGTCGTGCGCGACGACGTCGGCGAAGAGTTTATCAACAGTACCTTTATAATGATTCGTGGTAACCTTGACTCCAGCAAATCGCACAACGGAGGAGACCCGGATGATGCGGCATAACGAACTCTGCTCTACGAGAGGAGTTGTGTTTAAATACACCCCGCCGCCCTCTGTTGATTCCTAGGTGTTATGCGGCAAGATGGGCGCTGCAGGATTTGAACCCGCGACAACTTGGTCCGAAGCCAAGCACTCTGTCCAAACTGAGCTAAGCGCCCGTACCCGAACGTAGCGAGACACGCCCTGTTAAACTTCGTGGTTTCGCGCATGTGGTCAGGCCGACTGACCGACCCGTTCTCGCCGAGTGACACGACTTTCGAGACCGACGGCCAGGCCGACGAATCGACCGACTACGACGACACCGTCCACCAGTCACGGTGCGAGACAATCCCGTACGCCGGACTGACGACTGGTAAGGGAATCAAAAAGAATATTACCGGCACACTGTATCTTGGTACCACCTGATGACTCCCGGAGAGTCGACCCGTCGTCCAAGCGTCTCTCTACCCACGGGACTGACTGTCCGGGAGGTCTCTCATGTATGACCTCTCACCTGCACTCGACGCGACGGTGCAACCCGGAACGAACATCCTTCTGGCGGGACCGCCCCTGACCGGCAAGCGGGCGCTCGGATTCGACGTCATCGCCGGCGGCATCGAGGCGGGTGAGGGAGCAGTCGTCGTGAGCACGAAGGACAGTGCGAAGCGCGTGCTGGGCGAGTTCGAGCCTCGATTCGACATCGAAGACAAGCCCTTCACCGTCATCGACTGCGTCACCAAACAGATGGGAGGGAACGAGGCCTCCGAGACCGAACACGTCAAGTTCGCCGCGTCACCCGTCGATATGACCGGTATCGGTATCAAGTTCTCAGAGGTGCTGGAGAACTACTACCAGACCCAGGGCCTCGAACGGAACCGTGTCATGCTCCACTCGCTGTCGACGCTGTTGATGTACTCGGACCTCCAGACCGTGTTCCGGTTCCTCCACGTCTTCACCGGGCGCGTCCAGAGTATCGACGGACTCGGCCTGTTCTCCATCGACTCGACGGCGCACGACGACCAGACGATGAACACGCTCAAGCAACTGTTCGACGGCATCATCACCACGCACGAGGACGGCGAACCGACGGTGCGCCTCCCGTAGGGGGTCGGGGCCGCGCCCCGACTCGAGGCCACGACGCCCGGGTCCGACCGGCGTCGAACGGCCGTTCGTTTTTAGCCTTCGCCGCACTCTCTCCCGCCATGCCAGTCACCAGCGACGACGGCCTGCGACGTCTCCTCGACATGACGCCGGTCGCCGTCATCGGCTGTTCGAGCACGCCGGGCAAGGCCGCACACGAGATTCCGAAGTACCTCCAGCGACACGGCTACCGCGTCGTCCCCGTGAACCCGACCGCGGACGAGATACTCGGCGAACCGGCGTACGACCGGCTCGCCGACGTCCCGGACGACGTCGAACTCGTCGACGTGTTCCGGCCGAGTTCGGAGGTCGGCGGTATCGTCGACCAGGTGCTGGCGCGCCGCGACGACCGCGGCGACGTGGCGGCGGTCTGGCTCCAGCTCGGCATCCGCGACGACGAGGCGGCGTCGCGCGCGGAGGACGCCGGGCTCGACGTCGTCCAGGACAAGTGCATGAAGGTCGAACACAGCCGACTGCTCGGCTGAGCGCTCCCTCACACCGTCGGGTCGTCCGACGAATCCGTCGGATCCGTCGAATCCGTCGAGCCAGCCGAGTCCGACGAATCCGTCGAGACGTCGCCGGTCGCACCGCTGGCGTCGGTAGCGGCCTCTCCGTCCGCGTCGGCGTCGTCGGTCGCTGTCTCGCTCTCGGCCTCGGAGATGTGTGCCTCGGCGATGATCGCGTCGACGTCGATGCCCTCACGCTCGGCGAGCGCCTGGAGGATAGCGCGCTGTTCGGCCACCTCGTTCTCGAGGCGGTCGACCCGTTCGTGCGTCGCGGTGACCGTCTCGCGCATCTCCGCGACCTGCGCCCGGAGGTCGTTGATCCGTTTGTACAGCTCTTCACCCATCTCCGCGACTTTCTGGAGTTTCTTCGCGGTTCCGCCGATTCCCATACGATAGCGTGTGACCGCCGCCCTTGTGTGCGTTCCGCTTGTCCGCTCGCAGCCGTCAGCCGAGCGTCGCGGGGTCGACCCGTCGGGTCAGCCACCGGAGCCCGAGGTACGCACAGACGCCGACGGCGGCGACGGCCACGACGGTTGCGGCGCTCGTCGGGTCGGCGCTGTCGATTGCGAGTCGCGCGGCCGTGTTCGCCGGGTTCACCGGGAGGACCGCCGTCCCGCCGAAGACGAGGAGGACGGCGACGGAGTAGAGCAGTTGTGCGGTCCGTCGGTCGGGGGCGACGATGGCGATCGCGAGGGCGAGAGATACCACGAGCACCGCGAGCGACCCGACGAACGCGACCAAGAGGAACGGGTGTGCGACGCTCGTACCGTTCGCCCGGAGGAGTGTAATCCAGAGCGCGGCCTGTGCGGGTGCCAGCCCCGCGGCGGCGAGCAGTTTGCCGTCGACGATGTCGCCGAAGGAGACCGGAGCCACCCGGAGCAGTTCCAGCGTCCCCCGGTCGCGCTCCTCGGTGAGCGAGTCGACGGCGAGCGACCCGCTGATGAACACCGGGAGGAACAGCAGGAGGGGGACGAGGACGGTGTAGGTGAAGCCGAAGTACGGACTCGACGTCCCCTGCGGCGGAAGGTCGAGCGGCGTCCGTTCGAGCGACGTCGCCCGCTCGGCACGCTCGGCGCGTTCGAAGGCCCGGAGCACCTCGCGAACCTGCACGACGGTGACCGTCGTCTCGATGTTCGAATCGGGGACCGTCGCGCGGACGAAGGTCCGGCCGTCGCGCCGCTGGGCCACGAGGACGGCCCCGACGTCGCCCTCTTCGAACGCGGCGAGCGCGGCTTCCTGTGTCTCGTAGGGGACCGGTCGCACGCCGGGCTGGTCGTTCATCACGGCGAGGAGTTCGCGCGCCTCGCTGTCGGTGCCGGCGAGCGCGACGTCGACCTGGTAGCCCTGGACGCTCCCGGGGTCGTACAGGGAGACGAGACCGACCACGAGGAACGACGAGAAGGCGGCGATGAACACCTGGATGAGCAACGCGAGGACGATGGTCTTCTCGGCCTTCAGCACCTGCAACTCCCGGCGAGCGATGGTGAGCGAGCCGTCAGCCAAGGAGCGTCACCACCGTGAGGTTGTACACCGTGTGGACGCAGATGGCCGTCCCCAGGCCGAGCAGGTAGCCCCGGACCCCCCGTCGGGCACCGAGCGCCGACAGCGACGCCGTCACGACGTGGAGAACGAGCGGTGCCGCCAGGAGGGCGAGCGCGAGGGGGAGCACCTCCACACCGACGGTCCCGGCGGGCGCGAACGCCGCCCGGCCCACCGCGAGTTCGGGCAGGCCGACGAGCTGGACGACGGCCGTCGCCTTCTCGCCGGCGAAGAAGCCCACGCCGGAGGCCGCCCCCACCGCGAGCGCGCTCCCGGCCGACGTGGCGAACCGCCCCTTCTCGAAGCCCGCCAGCACGTGGAGGCTCTTCGCGATTTCCTCGACGGTTGCGACCACTACGAGGATGACCGGAATCGACACCGAGACCGGGAGCGCGAAGAGGACGGCCACGCCGAGGAGTTCGGCGACGAAGACGAAGGGGATCGAGAGCGCGGAGACGAGCGCGACCGACGCCGTCCCCGACAGCCGCGCGTCGAGCGCGTCGAGGAACTTCAGCGGGACCGGCCGCTGGGTGAACATGTCCTCCTCGCGGTAGACGCCGAGGCCGAGGAGGAACAGTACAGCCGCAGAGAGGTAGATGGGGCCCGTCGAGAACAGGTAGGCGGAGAGGTCGACGCCGGTTCCCTGGAGGTCCCGGACGACGAGCGACAGCGGCGAGATGAGCGCGATGGGCGTCACGTTCGTGAAGATGGCCGGGACGAACGCGTAGGAGGTGAGGAACACGCTCACCGTGACGGTCACGAACGTGAGTTCCTTGAACGACCGGGCGAACATCGCGCCGACGAACGTCGTCGCGAGGAACAGGAGCGCGAGCGGGACGACGGCGGCGACGGAGACGAGGCCGCCCCCGACGAGGAGCGCGATGAGCGCCGTCACCGCGACCATCGCCCCCAGGTAGGGGAGCGTCTTCCCGGCGACGATGTCACCGGGCGTGACCGGCGCGACGAGGAGGAGTTCCCCCCGCCGGTTGACGCGCTCGTTGAGGACGGTCGAGCCGTACGCTTGGATGACGAAGTTCATCGGGACCAAGAAGACGAAGGCGAGGACGAGCGACCCGAACGGGAACGGCGGGTCGATGTCGGCCGGCGAGCCGACGGAGTTCTGCGCGAAGACGCTGGTGCCGATGCCCGGAATCGCGAGCGGCCCGTCGCCCGTCGACGCGGCGCCGCCTCCCGTGCCCCCGGTGGCGTCTCCGCCGCCTCCGCCGCCCGCCGCTCCGCTCCCCCCGTCGCTCTCGGTGGTCCCGTCGTCACCGCCCGTCGGCGCGGTCACGACGACGTCCTCGCGCGTCGCGTAGGTGAGCGCGACCACGACGGGGAAGGCGGCCGACTGGTTCGCCTCGGCGCGCATCAGCCCGGCGTTGTGACGTTCGACGCTCGCGCGGAACGCCGCCAGTGCGGCCTCTCCCTTGGTCGTCTCCCGGACGACGACTCTGCCGTCCGTGACGAGCAGGTCCAGGTCGCCCGCGGCGAACGCGGCCGCGCTGGCCGGCTCTGCCGCGAGCGACGTACTCGACGCGACCGGGTCGTAGTACGGACTCGACTCGTCGACGCCGACGCGGTAGAGGTCCCGGTCGAGCGCGACACCTCCCGTGAGGACGCCGGCGCCGACGACGCTCCCGACGATGGCGATGGCGACGAGGCCCATGACGACGGTCCGGCGGTCGACGACGGCCGCCGACCGGCTCACCTCCCAGCGTGCGATGCGGGCGACGGCCCGTGGTCTCAGCCGCGGGCTCACCGAGTCGCCTCCGCGCGCGGGTCCGACGCCAGTTCGCGCCCAGCGATGTCGAGGAAGAGGTCCTCCAGACTGGGCTCCTCGGTCCGGATGTCGACGACCTGCCCCCCCGCGTCGGCAGTGGCCTCGCGGACCGTCTCGACTCCGGCCATGTCGTCGACGAGGCTGACGTACTCGTCGCCGGCGGGGTCGCTGTCGGGGAGCGGAACGGTCGTGAACACGTGGTACGCCGTCGAGCCGTGTTCCGCCCTGATTTCGGGGACGGTCCCGCGGGCGACGATCTGGCCGCGGTTCATGATGACGACCCGGTCGCAGACGCTCTCGACGTGATAGAGGTTGTGCGCCGAGAACACCACCGTCTTGCCCCGGTCGGCGAGTTCGCGCGTGAACTGCAGGACGTAGTTGGTCGTGAGCGGGTCCAGCCCCGAGGCGGGTTCGTCGTAGACGAGGAGGTCCGGGTCGTTCACGAGCGAACGCGCGATGGCCACCTTCCGCTTCATCCCCTTCGACATGTCGCCCAGGCGGCGCTCGCGGTGTTCGAGTTCGAGACGATCGAGCGTCTCCTCGGTGCGCTCGCGCGCGACGTCGCGGGGGACGTCGTAGAGGTCCGCGAAGAACCGCAGGTAGGACCGCGGCGTCATGTCCTCGTACAGCGGCGACTCCTCCGGGAGGAAGCCGAGCGAGCGGCGCATCTCGGGGTCACCGGCGTCGTACGCACCCACCCGGGCCGTCCCCCCCGAGGGCTCGACGAGTCCAGCGAGCATCTTCAGCGTCGTCGTCTTGCCCGCTCCGTTGGGGCCGACGATGCCGAATATCTCGCCGGTGTCGACCTCGAAGTCGCTGCCGACCACGGCGGGAAAGTCGCCGTAGGACTTCCGGAGGCCGCTGACGCGTATCATACGCGTGGCAGTCGGGCCTGCCTGTTTAAGCTCACCCACCGGCTCTCAGACGTGAGAACCGTCCGACGGCCGGTGGTGTGGTCGGCCGTCGACCACGGGTCGGGAGAACGGAGACCGGCGTTAAACCCAAGACGATAGCCAGTGGAGTGACACGTATGAGCGACCTCACGCTCATCCGAACCGACGGCACCTGGCACCGCACGGACATCCTCGGCTGTTCGTACGCCGACGTCGCTGTGGTCGACGAGGAGCGGACCGTCGACTCCGACGCGCTGTCGGAGCTCGACCGCTGTGAGACGTGTACGTGGTAGCTGGCGGCGAGAACACGGACGGGAGCGGGTGGTGGCGTCTACGACGCTGACCGCCGACCCCGTTTCGCTCAGGCGTACTTGCTCTTCCCCGCGCTCCCGGCGATTTCGGCGAGGTCCTGGTGGACCTTAGAGATGCGCTCGCGGACGTCGCGGCCGCCGACGCGTGGGTCGAAGACGTCCTTGTTCGGCGACCAGTCGACCGCGTTGTAGAAGCCGTCACGGTCGTCCTCGACGCCCTCGGGCGGGACGATGTTCGTCGGGTCCTCGCGGTAGAGGTCGAACAGCGTCCGCGTGTACTCGTACTGGTAGCGGGTGTCCTTGTTCACCTTACAGATGCCGTACTGGAGCATCTGCCGGAGCTGCTCGGGGAGGATGCCCGACGAGCCGTGGAGGACGAGCGGCGTGTCGAGGCCGTGGTCGCGGAGTTCCTGCCGGATGTCCTGGGCGATGTCCGGGCGCAGTTCGAGGTTCTTCCCCTTCGCGACGCCGTGCTGGGTGCCGACCGAGATGGCGAGGAGGTCACAGCCGGTCCGGTCGACGAACTCGACGGCCTCTTCGGGGTCGGTGTAGAACGCCTCCTCGGAGACGATTTCGTCCTCGACGCCCTTGATGCGGCCCAGTTCGGCCTCGACGAGGATGTCGCGGCCGGCGTCCTCGATCATCTCGACGACCTGCCGACTGGTCTCGACGTTCTCCTCGAACGGCTCGTGGGAGGCGTCGATCATGATGGAAGAGGGGATGTCGAGGTCGATTTGCGTCTCGATGAACTCCATGTCCGTCTGGTGGTCCATGTTGAGGAAGACGCCGATGTCGTACTGCTCGGCGATGACCTCGATGTAGTTGCCCATCGCCTTCAGCCCCGCGACGGGGTCGCCGTTCCCGGCGAACTTGCAGGCGCCCCCGCTGAGTTGGAGCAGCAGGTCGGAGTTCGCCTGCGAGGCCCCTTCCATCAGTCCCATCATGACGTTCGGCTCTGCGACGTTGCTCGCGACGAGTCCGAACCCCTCGTCGAGCGCGTCGTCGTACACTGCGTCGAGTTCGGCCCCACTGTAGAATGGCATCGTGATGTTCCTCGCTTTCCCCATGCGATGACAGCGTTATAATTCATGCGGGCGGGCCGACTCGCGGGGCGTCTTCACGCTCACCCGCTCTATCACAGCGGTGACGCGAACCTGCCGATTTCCGGACCCACAGGGTGACGCCGACCCGACGTCGACGATGGCAGCTGTCGGCTGCGCCACCCAGTCAGTGTAACTGTCTTGAAGTCGGGACAGAGGGGAAACCCGAAGGGTGCGACACCCTCGCCGAATCTCGCGTGTCCGTCCCCGCTAGAACGCTCGGGTGAGAGGGACTTCCACGCCGTGCCGCATCACGTATCGTCCATCGGTTCCGTCCTCAATGTGAGCCGCTCGAACTGCTCAGCGCCGGGCACGGAGTGGTGCTGAGTTACCCTGACGGCGAACCAATCGAGTCGGCGGATACGTCCGTCTCAGAGAGCGGGTCTGAATTCTTCGTTACCACAGTTGCAGGAGCCGTCGGTCCCGATCGGGCGATAACTCCCGTTTGTGGTCTCTTGAGCCGGATAGATCTTTCCGCAATCGGCGCATCTAGCAAACACGTCTGGGTCACCCCCCTTAGCGGGGCATTTCTCTGTCATTAATTCGAACCGACGCTGGACCGAGTCGGTGTCACCCATATCGTCACACTAAGATAAAACGGTTCCGTACATTCACCTGCTCGTCCGAGGGTCGTACTGGAGCTTCGGACCCTGTACCGGTCGAAACCCGGAAAGTCACCTGTCGACTTCGCACCCGTTACCGCGCAGTTAGTTCAGCCTGAGAGACCGAAGCCGTTCGAAGAGAGACTCCCCTGTCCGCACGCTGTTCGTCTCAGCTGCCGACACTTCCAGCGAGAGCATCAGAACACGAGAAACAGCGACGCGAGACGGGAGTTACTCGTAGTCGTAGAAGCCGCTGCCGCTCTTCTTGCCCAGTTCGCCGGCCTCGACCTTCCGCTTCAACAGGTAGGCGGGCTTGTAGCGGTCGCCCAGTTCGTCGTAGAGCGTCTCCGAGGCGTGCAGACAGACGTCGAGACCGATGTGGTCGGCCAGCGTGAGCGGTCCCATCGGGACGTTCGTACCGAGGGTCATCCCCTTGTCGATGTCCTCCTTCGAGGCGACGCCCTCGTCGTACGCCCGGATCCCCTCGTTGAGCCACGGCATGAGTATCCGATTGGTGACGAAGCCCGGCTTGTCGTCGGACTCCCACGTCTCCTTCTCGAGCGACTCGGCGAAGCCGTGGGCGAGGTCGACGGCGGCGTCGCTCGTGAGTTCGCCCCGGACGACCTCGACACCCTTCATCACGGGGACGGGGTTCATGAAGTGCAGGCCGACGACGTGCTCGGGTCGCTCCGTGGCGGCCGCGATGGAGGTGATCGAGAGCGTGGAGGTGTTGGTCGCCAGCACCACACCCGCGGGGAGGAGGTCGTCGAGGTCGGCGAAGACGTCCTTCTTGACGTCCATGTTCTCCACCGCGGCCTCGACGACGAGGTCCGCGCGTCCGAGGTCGTCGAACTCCGTCGTGCCGGTGATGCGGTCGAGTGCGGCGTCGGCTTCGTCCTCCGAGAGCTGTTCTTTCTTCACGAGCCGCGAGAGTGAACTGTCGATGCTGTCGAAGCCGCGCTCGACGAACTCGCTCTCGATGTCGCGCATGACGACGTCGTAGCCGGCCGTGGCGGCGACCTGTGCGATACCGTTGCCCATCGTTCCCGCGCCGACGATCCCGACCGTCTCGACGTCTTCGAGCGTTCGCATATCTCCCACCAGACCCGGGGGTGTTGTAAGGCTGGCGTCGGTGTGGTCGGTGTGGTCGGTGTGGTCGGTCGTCGGTGGGCGCGTTTCGGTGCGGTTCGCCGGGGGTCTCGTGCTCGGTGTGTCGACGTACCGCTCGGTCGTGTGCCATCTGGTCGGTTCGGTGTCGGCAGGAGGTTCGGTGTCGGCAGGAGGTTCAGTGTCGTCTGGTCGGTTCGGTGTCGTCGGTAGTATCCGAGAACGCGACGGCCGCGCGACACACGGGCGCGATGGAGCCACGTCCTCCCCAGCCGATTCGGACACTCCCTCCGGTCGTGTCCTCATCCCTCGCGCGTGAGTCGTGCGGCGGGACCGCACCACGTCACGCGCCACCGCCTCGGTGTGAGGGGGCCGATGTGTCGAATGCGGTCGGCGCGCGGGAGCGAGTGAGTGACACGAACGAGCGGCGCGCGAGGGGCCGCTGGCGGCTCCGGCCGCGAGCACCCGGGTGGGGAGGGGTGAGGCTCTTTCACCGCGCCCGTGCGTCGTGCGGTCCGCCCGGGTCCTCGAACGCCCGTACCACTCGACTCGGCCCGGGGGTCCCACTCGTCCGAGGGTACAGACCCCCTCGGTATCCCGCGCTCCCCCAGAACTATATACGCTGTTGCCACACTGACAACCCATGGACGCTACGGCAGGGCTCACGGACGGACTGGTGGCACGGACGGCGCTCGGCGGCGGTGCCGACGCGGACAGCGACGCGCGGCGCGCGGGCGGGGTGAGCTGAGATGGACGGGAAGACGCGTGCGACGGTCGAGGAGATATTCGAGACGGTCGCCGAGGCCGCCCCCGAAATCCGTGCGGGGCTCCCGAGCCGCCGGCTGAAGAGCGGGTCGGAGAACCCGAGCGGCGAGACGCAGATGGCGGCAGACGTGTTCGCCGACGACCTGCTCCAGACGCGCCTCGGGTCGCTCGACAGCGTCGGCGAGTACGCCAGCGAGGAGCGCGCGGACGTGGACGACGTCGGCGAGGGCTTCTCGGTGACCGTCGACCCGCTCGACGGCTCGTCGAACCTCAAACCGAACAACACGATGGGGACCGTCGTCGGCATCTACGACGAACCGCTCCCGGCGACGGGCGAGAACCTCGTCGGCGCGGCGTACGTCCTCTTCGGCCCCGTCTCGACGATGATGTGCGCCGTCGACGGACAGGTCGACGAGTACCTCGTCGACAACGGCGTCCGGAACCTGGTCACCGAGGACGTCCAGCTCCCGGACGATCCGTCGGTCTACGGGTTCGGCGGCCGCGTCCCCGAGTGGTTCGACGACTTCAGCGCGTTCGCCGACGAGGTGGAGAGCGACCCGTCGATGAAACTCCGGTACGGCGGGGCGATGATCGGCGACGTCAACCAGGTGCTGACGTACGGTGGCATCTTCTCGTATCCCGCGTTCACGAACGCGCCCGCGGGGAAACTCCGTCTGCAGTACGAGGGCTACCCCGTCGCGTACATCATGGAGACGGCCGGCGGGGCCTCCTCCGACGGCAGCAAGTCCATCCTCGACGTGGTGAAGACGGACGACATCCACGCGCGGGTCCCGGTCCACGTCGGGAACCACTCGCTCATCGACCAGCTCGAGTCGATGCTCGACGAGTCCGTCGAGTCCCTCGCTTGACCGCCGCTCTCACACCGGCGGGCCGCTCCACTCCTCGCCGTCGTCGCGGGGGTCGTAGCCGACGACGTCGCGGGCGTGGTCGACGTCGAACCACCGGCGTTCGTTGTCGCTGACGCCGTAGAAGACGTCGTACTCCCCCTCGAACCCCAGACAGCAGTCGAACAGTGCCGCGCAGTCGCGGCGCGACTGCCACATCGCCTTCATGCGCGCGACCTGTTCCTCGTAGGCGTCGCTCCCGCGCTCCCACCGGCCCTCGTGGACGCCGCGCTCGGCGTCGCCGTAGGGGTGGTCGTACCGGGGCGCGCGGACGCTGCAGATGCGAACGGCGACGAACCGCAGCGCGCCCTCCTCGGCGTACTCGCGTCCGAACACCTCGCCGGCGGCTTTCGAAGACCCGTAGGGGGAGTCGGGACGGTACGGTGTCGTGTGGTCGACGACGAGGTCGGTGTGGTGGTAGATGTCGGGCGCGCGTTCCCGTTCGTACCCCCCGACGGCGTGGTTCGAGGAGGCGAAGACGACTGTCTCCACCCCGGCGTCGGCGCCCGCGTCGAGGACGTTTCTCGTCCCGACGACGTTGTTCTCCAGTACCTCGGCCCAGGTGCCGTCAGTCCGCGGGTAGCCGGCGAGGTGGACGACGGCGTCGTGGCCCGCTACCGCCGACCGAACCGCGTCGGCGTCCGCGACGTCTCCGACGACCGTCTCGCGGCCGGCGTGTGGGTGCGTCCCCGGACCGTCCCACGGCGTCTCCTCGTCCACCGCTCGTCGGTCGAAGAGCGTGAACTCGTACTCGTCGTCGAGACGTTCGGTGAGCGCCGTGCCGACGGTGCCGTGAGCGCCGGTGAGGAGCACGCGCATACCTCGTGGGTCGTCGGACGGGAACAAAAACGTGTTCGGGGCGTTTCCCGCCCGGTTCCACATGTTTAACAATGTGCATTACTGAGTGACAGGTATGCGACTCGCCGAGACACGGAACGCGTTCGCACGACAGTTGACGTTCCCGGCCGACCGCGACACGGTGCTCGCGGCCGTCGGGGACACGACCCTCGAAGCCCCGTACGGTGACCCCGAGACCATTCGGACGGTGCTCGAGCGGACCGACGAGTCGTCGTTCGAGAGCGCGGACGAACTGTACGACACGGTGCTGGCGAACGTGGGCGAGCAGTACATCGGCCGCAAGCACTACGACGACCGGGGCGCGCAGGGCGGCATCGACACCGAGGAGGTGCACTTCTGATGAGCGTGACCGTCGTCTCGGGGGTACCCGGCGTGGGGAGTTCCCGCGTGACGGAGGCCGCCGTCGCGTCGCTCGACGAACGGTTCGAGCTCCTGAACTCCGGTGACGTGATGCTCGAGGAGGCGCTCGGCGGCGGCCGGAACGTCGAGAGCCGCGACGACCTCTCGGAACTTCCCCCCACGGAACTCCGCCGACTCCAGCGGCGGATGGGCGAGTACGTCGCCGCCATCGACGCCGATCCCGACACTCACGTCGTCCTCAACACCCACCTCGTGGTCAGCACCGCCGCGGGGTTCGTCCCGGGCCTGCCACCGGAGGTGCTCCGCGAACTCGACCCCGCCGCGTTCGTGCTCGTCGAGGCCAGTCCGGACCTCGTCCGGGAGCGCCGGAGCGGCAGCGACTACCGCTCCTACCGGGTCGGTGACCGGCTCGGCATCGAGTTCCAGCAGTCGATGAGTCGGACGGCGGCGTTCAACTACTCGACTGCCGTCGGGGCTCCGGTCGCGCTCGTCGAGAACACCGACGACGTCGAGTCCGCCGCCGTCCAGTTGGCTCACGAGATTCAGCGCGCGGCGAGTCGCTGAGCCGTCTCCCCGCTCCTCTCGGGTTCTTCGCTCCTTGCGCCAGGACGTCGATTACGTCGACTGAGCGTCTCCCCGGGAGTGTCGATGCATCCGCGGCGATAGCACCCTCACACGCCACGATAGTACCCTCACACAATCGTCCCGCTTTGCTCGGGGCGTTGTCGGGTGCGCGTGGTCGCCGCAGGCGACCCTCGCGCCCCGGAACAGGTCGGGGGGCAAGACCTTTTTCGCTCCCGGGTGCAGGGTCGGTCATGAAGGTCCGAATCGGGCAGGGTGCGACGACGGAGGAAGCCCGCGCCATCGCGGCCGCGCTCGCCGAACATCTCGACGAGACGGTCGAGGTGGTCGTCGACGACGGCGAGGAGGTGCTCGCCAGCGCCGACCCACCGGAGCGGGAGTACCCGCTCGACGACGACCTGGGCCCCACCGGGCGTGAGAACCGCCTCCGCGAGGAGCTGGCGGACATCTACGAGGGCGGCCCCGAGAAGTACCGCGAGCGCCTGAGCGAACAGGGCAAACTGTTCGTCCGTGACCGTCTGGAGCTCTGGTTCGGCGACCTCACCTTCGAGGACGGCCGGTTCGCCAACTTCGACTCGTGGCACCCGGACGCGCCCGACATCGAGGAGGCGGACCCCGACATCCGCCTCCCCGCGGACGGCCTCCTCACGGGTGCCGCCGAGTTCGAGGGTCGGGACGTCCACTTCATGGCCAACGACTTCACCGTCAAGGCGGGGTCGATGGCGCGCCGCGGCGTCGAGAAGTTCCTCCGGATGCAGCAGCGCGCGCTCAAGAGCGGGAAGCCGGTCCTCTACCTGATGGACTCGTCGGGGGGGCGCATCGACGAGCAGACGGGCTTCTTCGCCAACCGCGAGGGCATCGGGAAGTACTACTACAACCACTCGATGCTCTCGGGCCGGGTCCCACAGATCTGTGTGCTCTACGGCCCCTGTATCGCGGGGGCGGCCTACACCCCGGTGTTCGCCGACTTCACCGTCATGGTCGAGGGGATGTCGGCGATGGCCATCGCGTCACCCCGGATGGTCGAGATGGTGACGGGCGAGGCCATCTCGATGGAGGAGCTCGGAGGCCCGGCGGTCCACGCCCGCCACTCGGGGAGCGCCGACCTCGTCGCCCGCGACGAGGAACATGCCCGGGAACTCGTCGCCCAGCTCGTCACGTACCTCCCGGACCACGCCGGCGAGAAGCCACCGCGCGCGGAGCCGACCCCCCCGAAATACTCTCCCGACGGCATCGACGAACTCATCCCCGAGTCGCCGAACCGCCCGTACGACGTCCACGACCTCCTCGACCGGGTCGTCGACGCAGAGTCGGTGCTGGAACTCAGACCCGACTACGGTCCCGAAATCGTCACCGCGCTCACTCGTATCGACGGCCGCCCGGTGGGGGTCGTCGCGAACCAGCCCACCCAGCGGTCGGGCGCCATCTTCCCCGACTCGGCCTCGAAGGCCGCGGAGTTCATCTGGACCTGCGACGCCTACGAGATCCCCCTCCTCTACCTGTGTGACACGCCGGGCTTCATGGCGGGCTCTGCCGTCGAGAAGGAGGGCATCCTCGAAGAGGGGAAGAAGTTCATCTACGCGACGTCCTCGGCGACGGTCCCGAAGCAGACAGTCGTCGTCCGGAAGGCGTACGGCGCCGGTATCTACGCGATGGGTGGCCCGGCGTACGACCCCGAGAGCGTTCTCGGCCTCCCCTCGGGCGAGGTGGCCATCATGGGTCCCGAGGCGGCAATCAACGCCGTCTACCGGAACAAACTCGACGCCATCGACGACGACGAGGAGCGAGCGAGACGCGAGGCCGAACTCCGCGAGGAGTACCGGCGCGACATCGCCGTTCACCGGATGGCGAGCGAGGTGGTCGTCGACGACGTGGTACCCCCGTCGGACCTCAGGGCCGAACTCGCCGCGCGCTTCGCCTTCTACGAGGACGTCGAGAAGTCCCTCCCGGAGAAGAAACACGGGACGGTCCTCTGAGCCACTCTCCCTCGGAAGCCGATTCGTAGCCTCGACATTTTATTTTAGCCACGTCGTAAGCGGGTTTAGTGCAACGTTTCAGCGGCGTAAGTGGTGGCTACTGAAGTACATGTCGTACGTCGAGACAGGACAGATACACGATGTCAAACGACCAGTTCAGGTCGACGAGCGCACAGGAGCAGTCGGCGCTGTCCGCCCGCGTTCGGTCGACGAACGCGTGGCTCTGGGCGTTCGTCGTGGTCGCACTGGTCCTCGACGTCGCGTTGACGTACTACGGCCTCGCCGCCGGCCTCGAAGAGGGCAACCCCGTCGCGCGAGCCCTTTTCTCTATGTTCGGCGTCGTCGAGTCGATGCTACTGATGAAGGGACTCGTCATCGCCGTCGCGCTGGTGGCGTACGCCTGGGTCCCGAAGCGGTACCGCCCCGTCGTCCCACTCGGCATCGCCCTCCCGTGGTTCGTCGCGGGCGTCATCAACGCGAGTCTCATCCTGCAACTGTAGAACGCCGTCTCGTCCTGCGGCGCTAGCCCTCGCTCACCGACTCGTCACCGTTCGTCCCTTCGACCACCGCCCGCTTCAGCGACAGCACCGTCCGGTCGAACGAACAGACGACGTCGTCGGACTGGTTGAACACCTCCACGTGCATCGTTACGACGCCGCGTTCCCCGTCCGACGTCTCCCGTTTGCTCGTCACCGTCGACACCGCCCGGAGGGTGTCGCCGTGGAACACTGGCTCCGGGTGGGAGACGTCGTCGTACGAGAGGTTCGCGACGATGGTCCCGTCCGTCGTCTCGGGAATCGTCAGGCCGACGCCGAGGCTCATCGTGTAGAGGCCGTTGACGACGCGCTCGCCGAACTGCGTCTCCGAGGCGAACGCGGCGTCGAGGTGGAGCGGTTGCTGGTTCATCGTCATGTCGCAGAAGCGCTGGTTGTCCGCCTCGGAGACGGTCCGGCGCTTCTCGTGTTCGATGCGGTCACCTTCCGCGAACTCCTCGTAGTAGCGGCCGACCATGGGCCGTCCACGACCGAGAGCGACAAAAGCACCCCGGCGGCCGCGACGTCGGTCCGTCGGACGGCGCGGGCCAACCTTCTTTGCGCCGCACGCTCCTCCCCCTGTATGACCCGCCGAAGCGTCCTCTTCTCGCCCGGCGACCGACCCGAACTCCTCCGCAAGGCGGTCACCACCGGGGCCGACACCGTCGTCTTCGACCTGGAAGACGCCGTCGCACCGCCGCGGAAGGACGAGGCACGGACGGCGGTCCGCGAGGTGCTCACCGACCCCGCCTTCGACCCCGACTGTGAGGTGTGCATCCGTGTCGGTGCGGTCGACGCGGACCTCGCGGCGCTCTTCGAGCGCGACGCTGGTGCCGACGCGTCCCCCCGACTCGACGCGCTGGTCGTCCCGAAGGTCGAGTCGGCCGCGGCGGTACGTCGCGTCGCAGAGGCCGTCGCCGCGCGCGGTGCGTCGCTGCCGCTTCTGGCACTCGTCGAGACGGCAGCGGGGGTGCTGAACGCCCCTGCCGTCGCCCGGGTCGACGCAGTCGACGCCCTCGTCTTCGGCGCGGAGGACTTCGCCGCGTCCGTCGGCGCGACTCGCACGTCCGACGGGGAGGAGGTGTCGTACGCCCGCCAGCGCGTCCTCGTCGCCGCCCGCGCGGCCGACATCGACGCCATCGACACGCTCTACACCGACTACGAGGACGACGAAGGGCTCCGGGCCGACACGGCGACGACGGTCCAGCTGGGCTACGACGGGAAACTCGCTATCCATCCCCGGCAGGTCACGGTCATCAACGAGGCGCTCACGCCCGCGGCGGACCGCGTCGAGTGGGCGCAGCGGGTCGTCGAGGCGAAGGAGACGGCCGACGCCGAGGGTCGGGGGGTGTTCAGCGTCGACGGGGAGATGATCGACGCGCCGCTCGTGGCGCAGGCGGAGCGGACGCTCGAACGGGCGCGGGCGGCGGGTCTCGACGTCGAGCGGGAGTGACGGGACCGGACGGCAGGAGTGGTCAGGTAGATATCATTATCTCCTTTAGGTATTGTGTATGATATATACTCCGTCACACTTATTCTCGCTGCCGGCGGTGGTTCGACCATGCCCGACGAGGCGAACCCGTTCGAGAGTCTCCAGGAACAGATCGACGACGCCGCCGCCTTCCTCGACGTGCCCGAGGACGTCGTGACGCGGTTCAAGTCGCCCGAACGCGTCCTCGAGGTGACGCTGACGGTCGAGATGGACGACGGGCGACTCGAGGGGTTCCAGGGCTTTCGCTCGCAGTTCAACGGTGACCGCGGGCCGTACAAGGGTGGCATCCGCTACCACCCGAACGTCTCCCGGGACGAGGTGAAGGCGCTCTCGGGGTGGATGGTGTACAAGTGCGCCGTCGTCGATATCCCGTACGGTGGGGGGAAGGGAGGCATCGTCATCGACCCCCGCGACTACTCCGAGTCCGAACTGGAGCGAGTGACACGGGCGTTCGCGAAGGAACTCCGGCCCTTCATCGGCCCGGACCGAGACATCCCGGCTCCCGACGTCAACACCGGCCAGCGGGAGATGAACTGGATCAAAGACACCTACGAGAAACTGGAGAACACCACCGCACCGGGCGTCATCACGGGGAAGTCCATCGACAACGGGGGGAGTGAGGGTCGCGTCGAGGCGACCGGCCGGTCGGTGATGCTCGCCGCGCGCGAGGCGTTCTCGTACCTCGGGAAGGACCTCTCCGGCGCGACTGTCGCCATCCAGGGGTACGGGAACGCGGGGTCGGTCGCCGCGAAACTCCTCGAAGACCAGGGGGCGAACGTCGTCGCCGTCTCCGACTCCTCGGGCGCGGTGTTCCACCCCGACGGCCTCGACGCCCGCGCCGTCAAGGCGTTCAAGCGAGAGACGGGTTCCGTCACCGGGTACGGCGACGCCGAGGAGGAACGCTCGAACGAAGAACTGCTCACGATGGACGTCGACCTCCTCGTCCCGGCGGCCCTCGAGAACGCCATCGACACCGAAATCGCCTCCCACCTCGAAGCCGACGTCGTCGTCGAGGCGGCGAACGGGCCGGTGACGCCCGACGCGGACGACATCCTCACCGGAAAGGAGGTGACGGTCGTCCCGGACATCCTCGCGAACGCGGGCGGCGTCACCGTCTCGTACTTCGAGTGGGTTCAGAACCGCCAGCGGTTCGCCTGGACCGAAGAGCGCGTCAACGACGAACTCGAACGGGTCGTCGTCGACGCCTTCGACCGCCTCGTGGAGGCGTACGAGGAGAAGGGCCTACCGAACTTCCGAACCGCCGCGTACGTCGTCGCCATCCAGCGGGTCGCGGACGCGTTCGAAAGCGCCGGTAGCTGGCCGTAAGCACCCCACGTCGCAGACCCCTGACGTCCCGAACGACCGCCCGTCAGTGCGTCGGCGGCGTGACCGTGGTTCCGTTCTCCGCTCCGTCACGACCCGGGTGACCCCGGGGTTCAGTCGGCCGTCCCGCCGTACCCGAAGTCGCCGTACCCCTGTTCGCCGTAGTCGTCGTCGGAGATGGGGGTCGGTGTGGGAGTCGGCGTCGGTGTCGGCTCCGGGGTGGGAGTAGGTGTCGCCGGCGCGGTTCCCTGCACCGAGAGTTCGTACCCACCGGTCGGCTTGTCACTGGCGAGACGAACGAAGTACGTCCCCGTCGTCGGGACGGGGTCGAGGCCGAGCGAGACGGGTTTCTTGTTCGGAACCTGCACGGCGTCGAGTCGCGTCCCGTCGGGACCGTACAGTCCGAAGCGCGACTTCGACCGGTTGGAGTCTCGAACCAGCGTCAGGTCGAGCGACCCCTCCGCGGTCAGTTCGACGGCGTACCAGTCGTTGTCGCCTGCGGCGAGCGTCCCTCTGACGGACGCCCCGAGCGAGACGGCGTCTGCGGTCGCCTGCGAGCCGTTCGGTTCGGACTCCTCGACGCTGGACGAGAGCGCTGCGAACGACGTGCCCGCCACGGCGCCCGGAAGCGCCACCTGCGCGCGTCGCATCGGCGTCCCGCCGTACCCGAACTCGGGCGCGGCTGGCAGGGGAGCGGTTCCAGTACAGCCAGCCACCGACCCGCCGGCGACGACGGCCGCCCCCGTCAGTTTCAGAAACGATCGTCGACCGAGCCCAGTCCGTTCGGGCGTCCGCTGGTCTTTCGGTGCTGTTTCGCGTGCCATTACGCCGAGTTCCGGATACCGGGAGATAACGTTCCCTCTCAAATTATCCCCAGTGATATCTAACCGGTGTTGTCGGAGTGGACGCCTTCGAAGTCTACTCAGGTGAAAGATTCAGCACTCGGGCAGAGTATCCTCGGTGATTCTATAACCGCACCGTCTACCCCGCGGACTGGTCCCCAGAGACGGGCATCGGAATCGACTCGCTCCCCGCCTCGGACGTTCGTGCGAACGACAGGGACGTTGCTCGGCGGAGAACCTCGCCGCTGTCGTCACACACTACCGGAACCGTACACGGGGAGACGTAACCGGACTCAGTCCGACGCCCCGCCGTATCCACGTGCCCCGTATTCGACGTCGCCGTACGGTTTCGCGGGGGCTGCGCGTGCCTCCTCAGACGAGAGCGCGACCGGCCCAAGGACTGACAACACGGCGCCGCTTGATTTCAAAAACGTTCGTCGGTGAAGCCGTCCGCACGACGATGCGTCCGACTCGTGGTCTCGCCGCAACTCGCGTGCCATCACTCTACCTCGTCGCGTCCTGAGACTTAATTCCCCGCTAAATAATTCCTGAACAAAAGTGTAACTCGATAAACTATAGTCTCTGTGACAATGCACCGAACGTGATAATATCGGAAAACCGTGAGGGACGTTTCCATGCACCCCCCGTGCCGAGTCATCGTTCTCTCGCCGACGGGACCGCTCGAATCGAACTGACATGGGTGCGAGTGGTCGACCGTCGGTCGGGAGATTCAAGCATCTTCCCCGTCCGGGATACACTGATGCGTCACGACCACCTCATTTCTGCCGCGCAACTGTCCCGGGACGACATCGAGGCGGTGTTGGACCGCGCCGCCGAGATCGCCGACGACCCGGCGACCGTCCGCGAACGTCACGCCGGCACGGTGCTCGCGCTCTGTTTCTTCGAGCCGAGCACGCGGACGAAGATGAGCTTCGACACGGCGATGAAGCGCCTCGGTGGGGAGACTATCGACATGGGCTCGGTCGAGTCCTCCTCGGTGAAGAAGGGCGAGTCCCTCGCCGACACCGTCCGCGTCATCGAGGGGTACGCCGACGCCCTCGTCCTCCGGCACCCCTCGGAGGGGTCGGCCAAGATGGCCTCGGAGTTCGTCGACGTCCCTCTGGTCAACGCGGGTGACGGCGCGGGTCAACACCCCTCCCAGACGCTCCTCGACCTCTACACCATCCGCGAGAACGCCGGTCTCGACGACATCACCGTCGGCATCATGGGTGACCTCAAGTACGGCCGGACGGTCCACTCGCTGTCGATGGCGCTGACGAACTTCGACGTGCGCCAGCACTTCGTCTCACCCGAGTCGCTCCGCCTCCCACGGAGCGTCCGGTACGACCTCCACGAGGCCGGCGCCCAGGTCCGCGAACACGAGGAACTCGAAGGCATTCTCCCCGAACTCGACGTCCTCTACGTGACCCGTATCCAGCGCGAGCGGTTCCCCGACGAGCGCGAGTATCGCGAAGTCGCTGGCGAGTACCAGATCGACGCCGGAACCCTCGCGGAGGCGAAGGAGTCGCTGACGGTGATGCATCCCCTCCCGCGGGTCGACGAGATAGACCCAGCGGTCGACGAGACGCCGCACGCACAGTACTTCGAGCAGGCACACAACGGTGTCCCCGTGCGGATGGCGCTGCTCGATGCGCTCCTCGGCGGGGGGAGAGATGGGGGTGAAGACCGATGAGCAGCCACGAACTCCGCGTCTCGAAGATCAGAAACGGCACCGTCATCGACCACGTCGCCGCCGGACAGGCACTGAACGTCCTCACCATCCTCGGCATCGACGGCAGCGGCGGCGAGTCCGTCTCCGTCGGGATGAACGTCCCCTCGGGGAGACTCGGCCGCAAGGACATCGTGAAGGTCGAAGACCGCGAACTCAGCCCCTCGGAGGTCGACGTCCTCTCGCTCATCGCGCCCGAGGCGACCATCAACATCGTCCGCGACTACGAGGTGGTGGAGAAGAACCGCGTCGAGCGACCGGAACGGGTCGTCGGCGTGCTCTCGTGTCCGAACCACAACTGTATCACGAACGGTGGCGAACCCGTCGCCTCGAAGTTCACCGTCCTCTCCGACGGCCTCCGCTGTGAGTACTGCGGCACGTTCATCCGCGAGTCGTTCGCCGACCACATCGACGGCTCCTGAGCGGGAGGGTGGGTCCGCGGACCCACCTCACGTCGACTTCCGGCCGCGGCTCACGTCGGTGCCGCCGTCCACACGGTCGGCGACGCCGTGCACCTCGAACCGGGCCCCACCAGAGGGGTCCGTCGTCACCTCGATGCGCCACCCGTGCATCTCCGCCAGTTCGCGGACGATACCGAGTCCGTAGCCCGTCCCGTCGCTCGCGGTGGTGAACCCGGTCCGGAAGACGGTCTCGCGGAGTTCGGCCGGGACGCCGGGACCGTCGTCGGCGACGAAGAACCCGTCGTGGAGGTCGCCGACGCGGACGGTCGAGGCGGCACCGGCGTGTTCGACACAGTTCCGGAAGAGGTTCTCGAGGAGTCGCTGGAGGCGTTTCGGGTCCGCCACGACCCTGGCTCGCGTGTCCACCACGAGGAGCGCGTCACGCGTCTCGACGGCGTCCCACGCGCTCCGGACGACGCTGGCCAGCGGGACCGTCGACACGTCGAGCGTCGCCCCTCGCGAGGAGTTGCGCACCTCGTCGATGAGGTCGTTCATCCGGTCGAGGGCCCGGGCGACGCGCCGGAGGTCGTCGCTGTCGTGGCGCTCGCGGTGGTGGTCGAGGAAGCCGGTGGCGACGCTGAGTGGGTTCCGCAGGTCGTGCGTCAGGACGCGGCCGAAGGCGTCCAGTTCCTCGTTCTCCTTGGCGAGTCGTTCGGTGACCTGCCGGGAGCAGGTGACGTCGCGAGCGACGCCGCTGAAGCCGACCACCCGGCCGTCCTCGTCTTCGAGCGGACGACCGGTGAGTTCGAACCGGACCCGCCCGACGTCCGTCTCGGCTTCGGCCTCGACGACGACTTCGTTCCCGGCCAGCGCCTCGGCGGCCGCGCTCCGGACCCGTTCGCGCGAGGACTCGACGAAGAACGTCTCGGGCAGGATGCCGGCGAGTTCGACGTCCGAGAGCCCGAACACCTCGTTGAGACGGTCGTTCCACCGGACGAGTCGCCCGTCGGCGTCGTAGACGTAGAAGACGTCGTCGAGCGCGTCGAGCGCGTCGACGAGGAGGTTCCGGTCCCGGTCGACGCGCTGGGCGTCCCGCCGCTGCGCGACGAGATACCGGAGACAGCGGGCGAACGCCTCGTCCCACCCGTCGTCGGTCGGCACCGGCACGACCGACCGACGGGCTCCCGTCCCGTCGTCGAGGGCCCGCACGACGGCGTCCGCGTCGGGTCCGACGACGACGGCGTGGGCCACACCCTCGTCCTGGACGGCCGCGCGCGCCTCGCTCACCGTCTCGGCCCGGACGAGTCTGGCACCGTCGTCGGGCGAGTCACCACCGACCTCGCTCAGCGCCGCGACGAGGTCGCTCCATCCGTCGACGTCACGGTCGCTCGACACGACGACGACGATGGTCTGCTGTGCAGTGACCGGGTCTGGTGAGCGGGGGTCTGTGGGGGACATGGCGGGCCACGACAGCGGCGTCGCTATCGGTCGACCGAGGTTGCATCGGCGGCGAGATAATCGTTTGGTCCCGGGAATCATCGGTGAAAGCCGCCGGGCGGGCCAGCAGCCGCCGAAACCACTTTGTAACTCCTCAGTGAACGTACTCGTATGTCCGGAAAAGCGAAACTCGTCCTCGTCGTCGCGCTCGTCGCAATCGTCTACTTCGTCGTCTCCTCCGGCGGCGAACCGGTCGAGGTACCGGCCGAGTAACCAGTCGCAGCACCGCACACGACCAGCACCTCCCGTCGTCCGCGACGGGGGACCGACTCCTTCTCGACGTCGACGTGCTCGACGACGTACACCGACTGTGTCGGCCGTCCCCTCTCGAAGGAAAACCGTTACCCGCTGGCAGTCCGTCGTCCGCCTATGTACGGCGTCGTCACGCGGAACGCGGAGGAGGTCGAGTGGAGCGACTTCGACCTCGGGTTCTACGAGGTCAAGGACGTCACGGGCCGGGCCGCCGCCCCACTCCCGAACGCGGTGAACATGGTCTCGTGCTTCGGCGACAACGCCGCCGCCGACGAGAACCCCGACCTCGTCCCCGTCGACGACGAGGGGAACCTCGCCACGAGAGACCGGACGTACTTCGACTGGGCGTACGTCTGTCCGACGAACGAGCGCTACCGGGCGGGCCTGCTCGAAATCGTCGACGACTGTGCCGCCGAGAACGACGACGTCCGCCTCGACGACGTCGGCTTTCCCCGCGCGGAGTTCTGTCACTGCGAGCGCTGTGAGCGACTCTTCGAGGAGTGGACGGAGCGACGGTCCCCCGACGAGTCGAGCGAGCGTCGCCGGGGAGACAGAGACCACGACGACTGGTTCGACTGGCGCGCCTCGGTCGTCACCGACTTCGTCGCCGACGCGAGCGCGCGGATTCCGGGGCGGACCTACCTGACGCTCTACCCCGACCCCTATCCGGATCACCTGTACGAACGGGCCGGTCTCGACGTCGAGGCCCTGAGCGAGTACGTCGACGAGTTCGTCGTCCCGCTCTACGACACCCACTACGGGACGACCTACTGGCTGGAGACCATCGCGAAGGGCTTCCAGACCCGACTGGCCGACCTCGACGTCGACTGCTCTCTCGAACTGTACGCCGTCAACGTCGACGTCGACGACCTCATCCACGCGACGGAAGTCGCCGACGCGTACGCGAAGGACGTGCTGTTCGGCTACGACGCGAGCAACGCCGCCGCGGCGCTCCGGCGGATGCGCGCGGACGCCGAGGAGGGACGGACGTTCGGGCCGGACGACCTATAGGCCGGAGAGGAACCAGATGACCGCGATGCCCAGAATCGTCATGACGACGGCGAACGTGAACAGGCCGACCATCAGCCGTTTCTGACCCTTGGTTGCTTCTGCCATACCGGTGGCAGGGGGGCGACACGCTTAGGCGCACCGTCTCTCGACGTCCCGTGGCCCTCGACGCCCCCGCTCACGCGACGAGTTCGCGCACCTCGACTGCGACGTACTCCCCCTCCCACTCGACGTACCGCTCGTCGTCGAGCTGGGTGGCCAGTGCCTCGGGACCCGGTGGGACCGGCTCTCCCCAGGAGACCTGCCCCCGTTCGAGGACGGTCCGGAACGTCTCCTCCACCGCCGCCGACAGCGCCGTGGGGTCGAGGTGGGTGACGACGCGCTCGTCGACCACCGTCTCGAACTCCTCGTCGGACGCCGCGACGGCCGTCGCCGTGTCCTGGTAGTCGCGTTCGGTGACGGTGTTCTCGCCGAGGCGGTCGACCCGGTAGTAGTAGTCGCCGAGCGAGAGGTACGTCGTCTCGGCGGAGCGGAGACGCGACGACTCGCGGGCGTCCGCGTCTGAGAACCCCGAGAGCGGTCGGGCGACGTCGCTGGTGATTGCCGAGCGCGTGGTGGGGACGGCCTCGATGGTGAGTCGCCGTCCGCTCCCGGTCCCGGTTCCGGTTCCGGGCGCCGAACGGTCCATCTCTCGACGTGTCTCCGTGGGTGTCGCCGTCGGGACGTCCGTCTCGGGGTGTTCCGGGGAGACACCCTGTCTGTACACCCGGCGACGAGACCGGTCAGCACGACGAGGACGTGCCGGCGGCGGAGGGTAGTGGAGGGCATCGTCTCGCCGATGGCTCGCCGAGCGACAAACGTCTTCTGCCCGCCCCGCTCACCGCCGCGCGTCGACCGTCTCCGCCTCGGGGACGGCCGGCTGGACACCTTCGGACTCGGTCGAGAGCGCCGCTGCCGTCACCGCGCGCTCGACGGCCGTCCGCAGGTCGCCACCGGTCGCGAGCGTCGCCGCGAGGTAGCCCGTGAAGACGTCACCCGCGCCGGTGGTGTCGACGGGGTCGACCGTCGGCGGCGCCACCTCGAACGACTCCGCCCCGGCGACACTGACCAGGTCGGGGCCGTGCGTGACGACGAGCGTCCCCCCGAACGCCGTGAGGTCGGCCTCGAGGTGGGCGAACTCGGTCGCGTTCGGGACGACGACGTCGACGGCCTCGTGCGTGACGAGCGGTTCGGCACCCACCGCCGGCGCGGGATCGACGACGACGGTGGGACCGTCGGGGTCGGACGCGAGTCGGTCGAGGAGCCAGACGACACCCTCGGTCGGAATCTCGTTCTGCAGGAGGAGCACCGAGGCCTGTTCGAGGATATCCAGTCGCGACTCGACGTACTCGCGGCCGACGGCCGCGTTGGCACCGGAGAGGATGGTGATGCGGTTCTCCGCGGACTCGTCGACGACGACGTACGCGGACCCGGTCGGCCCGTCGACGGAGACCACCTCGGAGACGTCGACACCTCGGTCGCGGATGCCGTCGCGGACGCCGTACTCGGCCGCGTCGTCGCCGACACAGCCGAGCAGCGCCGTCTCGGCACCACCGAGCGCGGCCGCGACGGCCTGGTTCGCCCCCTTCCCACCCAGCGACACCTCGGTCAGCCGGTCCCGGAGGTCCATCGGAACCGACTCGACGGCCACCGTCTCTCCGGGGGCCGGCAGCCAGTCGTACTGCCCTTCGAGCGTCGCGACCACGTCGTCGGAGAGGTAGCCGACGTGGTCGACGTTGACGCTCCCGAGACTCACCACCTCGTGCATAGCGACCTCTCGGCACCTCCGGTAAAAGCCAGTTGGGAAACCGTCCCAGAGACGTCACCGCGCTGATCTGTTCTCAGGACGGTTCGCAGGCGCTTTCACGCTCCCCCGGCGAGGGGAGGTATGAGCCGACGGGTCATCGTCGACACGGACACCGCGGGCGACGACACGCAGGCGCTCGTCCTGTCACTCCTCTCAGAGCGCGTGACGGTCGACGCCGTGACGGTCGTCGCGGGCAACGTCGAGTTCGAGTACGAGGTCGAGAACGCCAAGTACACGCTCGACCTGCTGGGACGCGACGACGTCCCGGTCTACGAGGGAGCGCGCTCGCCGCTCCTCAAGGAGTGGGAGTACGCCGACCAGGTCCACGGCGAGGGTGGACTCGGCGGCGACCTCTTCCCGGACACCGGCATCGACTCGGCCGACGGCCACGCCGTCGACGCCATCGTCGAGCGCGCCCGCGACGCACCGGGCGAGGTGTCGCTGCTCTGTATCGGGCCGCTCACGAACGTCGCCCTCGCCCTCGCGCGCGAACCCGCGCTCCCGGACCTCCTCGACGAGGTGGTCGTGATGGGTGGTGCGGTGGGCACGTTCGGCAACGACACCCCCGCGGCGGAGTACAACTTCTGGGTCGACCCCGACGCCGCCAAGCGGGTGGTCCGTGACCTCGACGTCACCGTCGTCGACTGGGGCCTCACGCTCCGGGACGGCTTCTTCGGTCCCGAGGCGTTCGAGCGCGTCTCGGAACTGGACACCCCCACGGCCGAGTTCTTCGAGACCATCACCGACCACCACCGGGCCTTCTCGCGCGAGCGGAACGGCACCGACGGCGTCACCCTCCCCGACTCGCTGGCGGCGGCCTGTCTGGTCGCCCCCGAAATCGTCGCGGAGCAGTCGCGCTACTACGTCGACGTCGACGAACGGGAGGGGATGACCCGCGGGTACAGCCTCGTCGACGTCGACGGCGTGCTGGACGAGGAACCGAACGCGACTGTCGTCGAGTCGGTCGATTCGGAGCAGTTCGTCGAGATGGTCCACGCGACGCTCGCCGGCGACGCGCCCGAGTCGGCGCTCTGAGGCTACTCGCCGGCGACGTCCGCGTCCTCAGCGGGGTCTGACCGCTCGAAACGCGGCGTCGGCCCGTCGGTCGGCGCGGCCCACTCGACGGCGTTCGCGAGTACCTGCAGGACCTCCTCCTGGTAGTAGATGGGGTAGGTCTCGTGCCCCGGCCGGAAGTAGAAGACCCGACCCTTCCCGCGCGTGTAACAGCACCCGCTCCGGAACACCTCGCCCCCCTCGAACCAGGAGGTGAAGACGAGTTCGTCCGGCGCGGGGACGTCGAACCGCTCGCCGTACATCTCCGCCCGCGGGACGACGAACGACTCGTCGAGGCCGGCGGCGATGGGGTGGCCGGGTTCGATGGTCCAGACGCGCTCGCGCTCGCCCGCTTCCCGCCACTTGAGCGCGCACGAGGTGCCCATCAGCCGCCTGAAGGGCTTCGAGTAGTGGCCCGAGTGGAGAACGAGCAGACCCATCCCGTCTCGCACCCGGTCGCAGACCCGCGCGACGACGTCGTCGCGGACCTCGTCGTGGGCCCGGTGGCCCCACCAGGTGAGGACGTCCGTCTCCTCGAGGACGGCGGGAGTGAGGCCGTGGTCCGGGTCGTCGAGCGTCGCCGTCTGCGTCTCGAACCCCCGCTCGGAGAGGCCGTCGGCGATGGCTGCGTGGATGCCGTCGGGGTACACCTCCCGGACCTCGTCGGACGCGCGTTCGTGTCGGTACTCGTTCCAGACGGTGACTCTCGTCTCTCGCGACATCGTGCTACCGGGGCCGTCGTCGCCGGGGGGCATGAACGTGTTGCGTGGGAGGCTGTGAGCGACGAACCATTCAACTCCGTCCACACCAACCCCCGGGTGTGTTCGACCCCGACCCAGTCCGCCACCCGGACGACGAACCCGACCGGGACGAGCGTGGACCGTGGCTCCGTCTCCTCGCCGTCTCTGCGGTCGTGTGGGTCGCCCTCGCGCTCGTCGAGTGGCGACTCCTCTCGGAGGGAACATTCCTGTGGGCGACGGCCAAGAGCCTCTACACGCTCGTGCTCGCCCCGCTCGCGGCCGCGGCGCTGCTCCAGGACACGCGCGCGCTCGGCGTCGACGGCGTCGAGGTCGGCCCGCTCAAGTGGGCGTACGCGGCCGTCGCGCTGTTCTTCCCGCCCGTCAGCGGCCTCTACGTATACCACCGGCGGGTCCTCGTGGGCCGCGGGTCTCCGTCGCCGGACTGACCGAAAACAGTCCCCATAAGTCGACTGAGCGCGACGATTCCACGATGACCGAACGAACGGTGTCGGCGACGCGTCGACGGTTCCTCCGTGTGGGCGCGCTCGCCGGTGTGGCGAGCGTCGCCGGCTGTTCCGGTGGCGGTGGGAGCGGCGGGAGCGAGAGCGACGAGAGCGGCGAGAGCGGCGGTGGCGGTGGTGGTAGCGGCGACTCCTCGGCGTACGAGGCGTGGCTCGACGACGCCCCGAACTACGACGGTACCGCGACCGACCGAACCGGACAGGAGACGGTGACGGTCACCGTCGGCGGGGGGAACGGACTCATCTACGAACCGGCCGCCGTGGAAGTCTCCCCGGGGACCACCGTCGTCTGGGAGTGGACCGGCCGCGGCGGACAGCACAACGTCAGAGAGGAGAGTGGCGCGTTCGAGTCCGAACTCGCCTCCACCGAGGGGACGACCTACGAGCGGACGTTCGACGCTCCGGGTGTCGTCCGCTACTACTGCGTCCCACACCAAGCCGTCGGGATGAAGGGTGTCGTCGACGTCGTCGAGGGGTGACCAGTCGACGTCCTCGCGGACTCCTCACCCGACTCCTCGCGGACTCCTCGCGGACTCCTCACCCGACGTCGAGCGACGCGAACGCCTCGCCCGCGAGTCCCGGCCCGGCGGGCACCGTCATCGCTCCATCAACGACCGGCGCGGGGTCAGCCGCGAGGTCCTCCCCCAGCAGGTGACCCGTCGCGAGTCCACAGGCCGGCGGGTCGCCGAGGGCGGCGGCGACGTGCAGCGCACCGGTCCGCGCGACGACGGCGTCGATCGTCGTCGTCACGACGCTGTCGACGCCCGCCTCCCGCGCCTGTTCGGCGACGGCGAGCGTCCGGCCGGGTCCGCCGAGCGCCATCGGCTTCAGCACGAGCACGTCCGCGGCCCCGGCGGCGAGTACGTCGTCGACGGCGTTGTCCGCGAGCGTCTCGTCGAGTGCGACGTCGACTGACACCGCCTCGCGGAGCGCGGCGTGCCCCGCGACGTTCTCGGCGGGGAGCGGCTGTTCGACGTACGCCAGGTCGGCGTCGTGGTTGGCGGTGTCCGTGACGAACCGGACCGCCTCGTCGAGCGCCCACGCGCCGTTGGCGTCGACGCGCAGGGTCACGTCCGGGGCCGCCCCGCGGGCGGCGACGACCCGTTCGACGTCCCGGTCGACCCCGCCGACGCCGACCTTCAGCTTCACGCAGTCGTAGCCTGACGCGACGGCCGCGTCGACAGCCTCGGCCGTCTCCCGTTCGCCGCCGTCGCCCACCGTCGCGTTGACGGGGACGGTGTCGGCGATTCGCTCGTCGGGGCCCGCGAGGAAGCGCGCGAGCGACACGTCGCCCGCCCGAGCGCGTGCGTCGAACAGCGCGAGCGAGACGGCGTGGCGGGCGGCCGGCGCGTCGTCGAGCGCGTTCGCGGAGAGCGCCGGTCCGAGGCCGTCGACGAGGCCGAGTGCGCGGCGGCAGTCGTCGTACGACTCGGTCCACCCGGGGAGCGGAGTGGCCTCGCCGACTCCCGGCGTCCCGCCGACCCGCCCGCGGACGACGAACCCCCGTCTGGTCTCGATGTCGCCGCGAGCGGTCGACAGCGGCCGTTCGAGCGGGACCTCGAAGGGGGTTACCGCGACGGTCACCGTCGCCTCCACGGGTGAGCGTGCATCCACACCCTCACAGCGCGAACCCGACCGCCGCGAGGACGGCGTACAGCGCGAGCGTCTTGCCGGTCTGTTCGAGCGCGGGGTTCAGCGCGTCGCCGGACTCCTCGGTGAGCACCGTCCGGGTGACGAGGACGGCGAGCGGGAGCGACAGGAGCGGTGCCAGGGCGGGGAGGCCGAACGACGGCAGCGAAAACAGGACGACCGGCACGGCGTACGCCAGCACGAAGAGCGCGACGTACTGCACGCGAGCGAAGCGCGGCCCGAACCGGACGACGAGCGTCCGCTTCCCCGTCCGGGCGTCCTCGTGTCTGTCCCGGAGGTTGTTGACGACGAGGATGTTCGTCGAGATGGCGGCGATGGGGAGCGAGGCCACGACGGCCGCCGTCGTGACCGTCCCCGGCGGGAGCCACAGCGGGAACGCGCCGCCCAGTACCGCGGCGGCCTGCACGTAGTACGTCCCGACGACGGCGACGAGGCCGAAGAAGACGAAGACGAACACGTCGCCGAGGCCGTGGTAGCCGAGCGGGTAGGGTCCGCCGGTGTAGGCGATGCCCGAGAGGACCGAGAGGAGGCCGACGACGAGGATGGGGACGCCACCGACGTACACCAGGTAGGTGCCGACGACGACGGCGACGAGGAACGTGAGGTACATGGCGCGTTTTACCTCCGAGGCGGAGATGAGCCCCGAGGCGGTCACGCGCGTGAATCCCTCTCTGGCCTCGGTGTCGGCGCCCTGGACGGCGTCGTAGTAGTCGTTCGCGAAGTTGGTCCCGACCTGGATGAGCGCCGCACCGAGGAGCGAGAAGAGTGCGGGCAGGGCGGCGAAGACGCCGTCGTGGACCGCCAGTCCCGTCCCGACGACGACGGGGGCGACGGCCGCGGGGAGCGTCTGCGGCCGGGCGGCCATCACCCACGCCCTCGTCCGGGAGACGTCGGTCGAAGTCGCGCTCATTGGTGCCGACTGAGGACGCGAGAAGCCTAAACCCCCCGTTTCGTGCGGACGTTCGGGGCCGCTCGCGGCGACTACGTCCGCCCGCGCCGTCTCGCCACCTCCGCGATCCCCTCGTTCGGGGCACACCCGGGGCAGGCGTGTATCTCGCCGAACGCGTCCGCGAAGACGCGGGCGAACCGGTCCGAGACGTGTCGTCGGCAGTGGTCACAGGTGGGCATGGTCTGCTCGGGCGGGGGCCGCGTGGGGTCTCCCTCCTCCCCAGTAGTGTGGGTCACCGTGTCGGTAGATGAACGATTTCCAGGTTCTCACCCAATTTCGAACCGAATCTCACGATTCACGGCCAGTGTACCGTGACGTCGGGGCACCGAGACCGGGCCAGTGCTGAACGTGACCGGGTCCCGAGTCACCCCGTGGAGCGCGACGGCGTTCGGTCGTCGGGGCGCTGAAGCCGCGAGCCTCCCCGGCCGATTCCTTCGTTCGCTGGGCTCGGTCGGTCGTCCCTCGCGTGTCAGCCCGGCACGGAGGCCAGGCCCGTCGCGCTACCAGAGGCCGAGCAATCGACCGGCGGGTCTCCACCGACCGACCGCGAGGAGAGCGCACGCGGGCCTCGTGGTGGTTTCTGGCCGAGTTTTCTGCGAGGAGAGGCGCGCCGGAGGCGCACCCGACGAACTAAAGAGGTCGTCTAGTAGTGCCAGGGGAACTGCCGGAACTCGGGGTCGCGCTTCTCCAAGAAGGCGTCCCGTCCCTCTTCGGCCTCGTCGGTCATGTACGCCAACCGCGTTGCCTCGCCCGCAAACACCTGCTGGCCGACCATCCCGTCGGTGTCGAGGTTGAACGCGTACTTGAGCATCCGAATCGCCGTCGGCGACTTCCTGGTGATCTCGTCGGCCCACTCGAGCGCCGTCGTCTCCAGGTCTACGTGGTCGACCACCGCGTTCACCATCCCCATCTCTTCGGCCTCGTCCGCGTCGTAGTCGCGGCCGAGGAAGAAGATCTCCCGCGCCTTCTTCTGGCCGACCTGGTGGGCGAGATACGCGGAGCCGAACCCGCCGTCGAAGGAGGCGACGTCTGCGTCGGTCTGTTTGAACACGGCGTGTTCGCGCGAGGCGAGCGTGAGGTCACAGACCACGTGCAGCGAGTGGCCGCCGCCGACGGCCCACCCCGGCACCACGGCGATGACGGGTTTCGGCATGAACCGGATGAGCCGCTGAACCTCGAGGATGTGGAGGCGGCCGACGCGCGGGGTGTCCTCGCTCTCGCCCTCGCCCCGGCCTTGGTCGTCGCCGTCGTACTCGTACCCCGACTTCCCCCTGATGGCCTGGTCGCCGCCCGAGGAGAACGCCCACCCGCCGTCCGTCTCGGACGGACCGTTACCGGTGAGGAGCACACAGCCCACCTCGGGGTCCTGGCGGGCATCGTCCAGCGCGACGTACAGTTCGTCGACCGTCCGCGGCCGGAAGGCGTTTCGGACCTCGGGGCGGTCGAACGCGATGCGGACGGCCGGGACGTCGACGCCCCGGTGGTAGGTGACATCGGTGAACTCCGCCGCGACGTCTACGGGTTCCCAGCGGTCCGCGTCGAATAGCTCTGAGACCATACGCGGAGGGCGGGTCGGGCGCGCAAAAAGATTCGTGTGTGTCGAGTGTGCCGTTCCGATCACCGGCCGACTGCGGTGACGACCGGTGCGAACCCCGCCGCGCCGACGGCACCGACGACGCTGGCGAGACCCAGTGCCGACAGCGGTGCGCCGGGGACGCCGAGGACGACTCCCGGGGCGACGACGCCGGCGAGGAGGACGGCGTTGAAGTAGAGCAGTCGCCCGACGGTGAGACGCGTGCTCGACCCGGGCCACTCCGCACCGACGGCGAGGCTCCGCCGCATGACCGCCGCGGCGACGACGATGAAGCCCGTCGCGGTGGCGATGGTGCGGGCGCTCAGCGTCGCGCTGTTGAACAGCACGACGAACAACAGCGCCGGGATGCCGAAGACGACGAGCTCCGCGGTGGCGTCGAAGAGCCGCTCGAGCCACGTCCCGATGGCGTCGTTCCCCGTCCGACGGCGGAGCTGACGTTCCTCGGTCTCGGGGTCCGTTCCGCGCGAGGCCATGTTCGGGACCAGGGTAACCACGCGGATAACGGTGTTGCACCCGTCTCGCCCCCGTGATACTCGTCCGTGTGCGGTGTCGTCCGCGCGGGCCCGTGCCGACGGCGTGACCCCGGCTACGCGAGCCGGTCGACCACGCGCTCTTTCAGCCGGTCCCGCACCTGGTGGCTCGCCTCGGCGTCCGTCTCGACTTCGACGACGTGGGTCCCCTCGCTCGACACGGCGTCGGCGTAGACGTCGCCGAACGCGTCCGCGTCGACGCGGGCGAACGAGAGGTCGTACAGGTCCTCGGTCGGGGCGAAGTCCAGGCCGTGGGGAGTCACGAACTGCTCGGTGAACGGCGGCTCGAAGTCGGCGATGGGGAGCATGTGGAAGATGCCGCCGCCATCGTTGTTCACCACGACGATGGTCGCGTCGACGTCACATCGGGCGAGCGCGGCCAGCCCGTTCATGTCGTGGTAGTACGCGAGGTCCCCCGTCACCAGCGTCAGCGGGTCGGTCGTCGCGCTGCCCGCGCCGAGCGCCGTCGAGACGACGCCGTCGATGCCCGAGGCGCCGCGGTTGCCCAGCACGGTGAGCGACTTCGGGAGCGGCCGGCCGAACCGGTCCAGGTCGCGGACGGGCATCGAGTTCGACACGAACAGCGTCGAGGGGTCCGGCGTCTCCTCGACAACCGTCGCGAGGAGTCGGCCCTCGCAGAACGACGGGGACGAGTCGAACTCCTCGAAGTGCGCCTCGTCGGCGTCGAGCCACCGTCGCTTCCACTCGTCCCTCCCCGACCCGCGGCCGAGCGTCTGCGCGAGGCGCCACGCCAGGGTCGAGGGGTCGGCGACGACGAGGTCCGTCGCCGTGAACTCCGCCTCGCGCCACCCCGCCGCGGGGTCGACGAGGAACTGTCTCGCGCCCGTCCGGGCGAGATACTTCCGGAGCGGCTTCGAGGTGGGCGAGGCGCCGATTCGGAGGACGACGTCGGGGTCGGGCCACGTTCGCGTCACCGACTCGTCGAGGAAGCCGTCGTAGCCGCCGACGACGGGCGTCGTCCGGACGTGACCGCCGTACCTGAGTCCCGAGAGCGGGTCCGCCAGCACGGGGAAGCTCGTCGCATGCGCCAGCGCGGCGACGGACTCGCCGTCGACCCCCGACGCGTCCGCGGGGCCGGCGACGACGAGTCCGCGCTCGGTGTCGAGGGCGCTCGCGAGCGTCCGGAGGTCCTCTTGGCCCAGTTCCGCAACGCCGGCCGACGTCCGGACGAACGGCGTGTCGTCGTCGCGCCCCTCGCGGGCGAGTGCGGACAGCGTGTCAGGCACGTCGCCCTCGACGGCCGTCGGTTCGAGCGGTTTGCGGAACGGGAAGTTGAGGTGGACCGGGCCCGCGGGCGCCCCCCTCGCCTTCGCCACCGCCCGGGCAGCTGTCGTCCGCAGCGAGCGGAGTTTCCGGTCGGTCGCCTCGGGTTCGGCGACGTCACGGTACCACCGGACCGAGGAGCCGAACAGTTTCTCCTGGTCGATGGTCTGGTTCGCACCCGAGTCCCTGATTTCGGGCGGGCGGTCCGCCGTGAGCAGGAGGAGTGGGACGCGCGCCTGTGACGCCTCGATGACGGCGGGGTGGAAGTTGGCCGCCGCGGTCCCCGAGGTACAGACGAGGGGGGTCACCTCGCCGGTCCGACGGGCGCGGCCGAGTGCGAAGAACGCCGAGGAGCGCTCGTCGAGGTGAGAGAAGACGTGGACGTCCTCGTGACGGTCGAACGCGACGGTGAGTGGTGTCGAGCGACTCCCCGGCGTGATGCAGACGGCAGAGACGCCGCCCCGTACGAGTTCGTCGACGAACGCCTCGGCCCAGAGCGTGTTCCGGTTCGGCGCGGTCATCGTCACCCCTTCGGAGAGGGCGTCAATACGCCTGTGGGTTCGCGGCGGGCGCGACAGCCGCGACGAGAGCGACGTCGTCTCTAGTGTTCATAATACACATATTTCGTCTACTAGCTAACATTTTTGCGACGATGAGGGGAATGATAGCACGAGCCATGAACGAGTCGGGTGAATCCCTGGACGTTCTGACAGCAGTGTCGCGCCTCGACGACGCGTCGATGACGCTCCGGACCCGGACGCCGGTGTGTGGCGCGCGAACGACCGTCATCGACCGGCTTGGTTCGCTCCGGGCCGCCGGTGCCATCGAGGAGTTCGAGGTGCTGACC
>NZ_JBEPXO010000039.1:0-29956 GCF_041641895.1 Salinigranum sp.
ACCACGACCAATGCAGTTCCGCGCCTTCGACGACGACCTCCGCCGGTTCACCGAGGAGTTCCTCCGCTTCGACACCACGGACGGGAACGAGCGCCCCGCCCAGGAGTGGGTCGCGTCCCGACTGGCAGAACTGGGCTTCGAGACCTACCGCTGGGAGGCCGACGCCGACCGCCTCGCCGAGCACCCGTCGTTCCCCGCCGCGTCCGAACTCGTGACCGAGGGGCGCCCGAGCGTGGCCGGCGTCCTCGAGTTCGGCGACCCCGACGCCGGGCCGACGCTCGTCCTGAACGGGCACAGCGACGTCGTCCCCGCCGACGAGGGCGTCTGGACCTCGGAGCCGTTCGACCCGACGTGGGAGGCGGGAGAACTCACCGCCCGCGGTGCCGTCGACATGAAGACCGGCGTCGCCGTCTGCGTGTTCGCCGCGCTGGCCGCCCACGAGACGCTCGGCGACGACGTCGACGGGAGGGTCGTCGTCGAGTGCGTCGCCGGCGAGGAGGAAGGTGGCATCGGCGCGGCGGCGGCCGCGCTCGACAACCCGTACCCGTTCGAGCGTGACGCGGCCATCGTCGCGGAACCCACGGACCTCACCCCGGTGGTCGCCACCGAGGGGTGTCTGATGAAACGGCTCGAGCTGACGGGGCGGTCCGCTCACGCCGCCCGGCGCTGGGAGGGTGTCGACGTTCTCGACACGTTCGAGACGATCCGCCACCGCTTTCTCGAACTCGAGGCCGAACGCGGAGAGCGCGTCACCCACCCGCTGTACGCGGCGTTCGACAACCCCTGGCCGCTCACCATCGGCATCGTCGAGGCGGGGTCGTGGGCCTCGACCGTCGCCGCCTCGCTCACCGCGGAGTGTCGCTTCGGTGTCGCGCCCGGCGAGTCGGTCGACGACGTCGAGGCGGAGTACGAAGCCGCGCTCCGGGAAGTCGTCGACGACGACCCGTGGCTCTCGGAACACCCCCCGACGTTCGACCGGTTCACCATCCAGTTCGAACCCGCCGAGACCGACCCCGACGAACCGGTCGTCGACGCGGTGCAGACTGCGATGACGGAACACGGCCTGTCCGGGACGGAACCGCTCGGGGAGACGTACGGCGCGGACAACCGCCACTACGTCGCCGCCGGCATCCCCACCGTCGTCTTCGGGCCGGGAACCATCGAGCAGGCGCACTTCCCCGACGAGACGCTCGTCTGGGAGGACGCCCTCGTCGCCGGCGAGGTGCTCGTCGACGCCGTGGAGGCGTTCCTCGCGACGGGTGCGTGAGGGAGTGCCGCCCCGAGCACCGGAGCCGCGACGAGAGTGATTCTTACTAGCGCCGTCGACCCGAAACAGAGGTGTCGGCCGACCACCGAGCGCGGGAGCGACGGCGGGATTTTCCACGGACGCTCGGTCAGTCGCTCGACAGGTGTGCCCCCTCGCGGCCGCCGGAGGCGGTGCCGAGGCGCGAAGCGGACGCGAAACCGGTATCGGTTACGTCGGTGTGGGAACATCTAATCGGACAGCGCCCCAATATAATCTCGAGCATTAACTATGACAGAACTAGGTGGATTCCAGGACCACGTCGCGCGCGTGAACCTCTCGTCGGGGGAGGTCGCGTACGAGAGCGTCGACGACGAGGACGCGAAGAAGTACATCGGCGCCCGCGGCCTGGGCGTGAAGTACGTGTTCGACCAGGGGCCCGACGTGGACCCCCTGAGCGAGGAGAACCTCCTCGCGTTCATGAACGGCCCGCTGACGGGGACGCAGGTGACGATGAGCGGTCGCATCGCCGTCTGCACCAAATCCCCGCTGACGGGCACCGTCACGGACTCCCACCACGGTGGCTGGTCGGGTGCCCGTCTCAAGTGGGCCGGCTTCGACGGCCTGCTGTTCGAGGGCAAGTCCGAAGAGCCGGTCTACGCCGTCGTCGAGGACGGCGAGGTCGAACTGCGTGACGCGAGTCACCTGTGGGGCAAGGGCGTCCACGAGACGAAGGACGTCGTCGAGGAGGAGGTCGACGGCTCGTACGGCAAGAACCTCTCCATCATGGCCATCGGTCAGGCCGGCGAGAACCTCGTCCGCTACGCCTGCATCGTCAACGAGGACGACCGGGCCAGTGGGCGAGGCGGCACCGGCTGTGTGATGGGTTCGAAGAACCTCAAGGCCGTCGTCGTCAAGTCCGGGACGAAGATGCCCAAGCCGAAGGACCCCGAGACGTTCAAGCAGGGGTACCAGCAGGCGATGGAGGTCATCCGCGAGTCCGACGTCACCGCCCCGAACGAGGGCGGTCTCTCGCTGTACGGGACGAACGTCCTGATGAACATCACCGAGGAGATGGACGGCCTCCCGACGCGCAACGGGAAGTACACCTCGACGCACTCGTACGCGGACTCCGACGAGGGTGCGGGCATCGACATCGACGCCGAGGAGATCTCCGGCGAGAACGTCCGCGAGAACATCCTCGTCGACGAACCCACGTGTCACTCCTGCCCGGTCGCCTGCAAGAAGGAGGTCGAGGTGAACGTGATGCACAAGGGCGAGGAGATGAACGTCCGGACGGAGTCGTACGAGTACGAGTCCGCGTTCGCGCTCGGCCCGAACTCCGGGCACACCGACCGCGACCGCATCGCGCTCATGCTCCAGCGCTGCAACGACGTCGGCGTCGACACCATCGAGGTCGGCAACATGATGGCGATGGCGATGGAGATGTCCGAGGACGGCAGACTCGACGACCTCGGCGAGACGCTCGACTGGGGCGACTCCGAGGAGATGGTCGACCTCATCGACCGCATCGCGGAGCGCGAAGGGCCGCTCGGTGACCTGCTGGCCGACGGCGCGAAACTCGTCGCCGAGGAAGTGGACGCCCAGTCGAACCGCCTCGACGTCAAGGGTCAGACCATCCCGGCGTACGACCCCCGCTGCATGAAGGGGATGGGCATCGCCTACGCCACCTCGAATCGGGGCGCCTGCCACCTGCGCGGCTACACGCCCGCGGCGGAGATTCTCGGCATCCCGGAGAAGGTCGACCCCTACGCGTGGGAGGGCAAGGGTGAACTCACCGCGACGTTCCAGGACCTCCACGCCATCTCGGACTCGTTCGACATCTGCAAGTTCAACGCGTTCGCCGAGGGCGTCGAGGAGTACGTCCTCCAGTACAACGGCATGACCGGCCTCGACGTCACCGAGGACGAACTCATGGAGGCCGGCGAGCGCATCTACACCCTCGAGCGCTACTACAACAACCTCGCGGGCTTCGACGCCACGGACGACTCGCTCCCGGCGCGGTTCGTCGAAGGCGACGAGGCCGTCCCGGGCCAGGGCGCCTCCGAGGGCGAACTCTGCGAACTCGACGAGATGAAAGAGGAGTACTACGCCCACCGCGGCTGGGTCGACGGTGTCGTGCCCGACGAGAAACTCGACGAACTCGGCATCGACATCGGCCCCGGCACGGGCGTCTCCACCGGCAGCGGTGCCGGCACGCCGGCCGACGACTGAGCAGTCCCGACGACTCTTTTTTATCGAACCGCCACTGCCCAGCGCGCCGCTCGGTCACCCCGTTCGCTCGAAGTCCCCGTCACCTGCCGGCAGTGGGCTGCGACGTACAGAGGAGGCATACAGCACGGACGTTTTCCACACCGTCTTTCCGTTACGGACTGTCTCCGATCAGTCGAACGTACCGACGAGAGACCCAGCAATGAGCAGTAGCCCGACGAGAGCGAGTCCGCCGCCTAGTACTCTATTGTAGGTCTGTCCGGCATAACTCAGTTGTCTGGGCGACCTGCAGAAGGGACTGATTTCGCAAGAAACGTCGATAACCGCCTGTGGTCTGAGTACTGAGGGAAGTCCAGCGGCCACTGCGATGACTCCGACAAGTAGGACAGTCACGTCCACTACGTTTCGAATACGCGAGGAGGCGGTAAATCCGTTCGGGGAAGACTCTTGTCGCACACAGTCAGTTCGTCGACGGGAGCCCACCGCTGACTGCTACGCGCGCCGTATACGACACGGTCGACCGCGAACGGTCACCGGTCGACGACTTCGACGGATCCAGCTACTTGTAGTCGCGCTGGGGGACGTCCTCTATCTCACCACCCTGCTCTTGCCACGCCGTGAAGCCGCCGTCGAGGTGGGCGACGTCGTCGTACCCCATCTCGCCGAGGGTCTTCGCGACCAGCGCCGACCGCCCCGCCTCGTTACAGTAGACGACGTACCGCTTCGAGGGGTGGAAGAAGGGTTTGTAGTACTCGGTGGAGGGGTCGGCCCACCACTCGATCATGCCCCGCGGAGCGTGTTTCGCCCCCGGGACGCCGCCTTCGAGCCACGCCTCGCGGATGTCGCGGACGTCGAGGACCACGAGGTCCTCGTTTCCCTCCGCCCGCGCGGCTAGCTCCGACTGGAGTTCCTCGACCGTCACCGTCTCGACGTCCGCGTCGGCCGCGGCGGCCATGTCCCACGCCTTCCGGTCGACCTCGAAGTCCGCCCGTGTGTCTCCGTCTCCGTCACTCATACGGGAGCGAGTGCGCGCGACGGGCATAACGGTGTGGGCTCAGGCGTCCGGGTCGGCCCTGCTCGCCGCCCGGACCGTGACGCTCGCCGCGAGCGCGGCGAGGCCCACGTCGCGGACGAGGACGTCGACGAACGCACCGTTCGTGAGCAGGGCGGCGACGGCGAGATAGCAGACGGTGACCGACAGCGAGACGGTCACGAACGCGGCCGCGAACGTCGTGTACCGGTCGAGGAGGAGCGCGAGCGCGAACGGAGGTTCGAGCACGCCGTTGAGGAGCATGAACTCGACCGGCGGGAGGACGACGAGGCGGTCGAACGGTGGGACGAGGTAGACGGCCCACGCCTCGGGTGCGAGCAGTTTGTGGACGCCCGCGAGGAGGATGACGACGCCGAGACCGGCCCGGGAGAGCGGGTCGACGAGGTGGTCGGCGCGGGCGAGCGAACGGACGACGGTCGCACGGTTCATGCCGGGGGGGAGGGAGCGCGGAACAAAAAGCGGCCGGACCGGTTCCCTCGATCGGTCAGTCCGCCGAGACGACGGCCGAACCGGTCGGGGGAACGTCCATCTCGGCGTCGACGCCCGCGTCAGCGAGGAGCGCGTCGATGACGGCGACGCCGACGCGGAACGCGTTTTCGGCGGCCAGTTCGAGGCCGAGCTCGTCCGAGGCGAGGCTCTCGAACGCGTCTCGGCCGGGGACGGGTCGGTCGAAGTTGGAGGCGGCCCGGACGCTGAGGTAGCGGTCGAGGTGGCCGAACCGTTCGAGGGCGAGCGCCGTCGCGAAGCCCTCCATCTCGGTCGTACAGTACGGCGAGACGGCGAACTCCGTACAGACCTGTTCGGCCCACGCGGCGCTGTCGGTCCCGTGCCAGAACTCCGACCCGCTGACGGAGCTTCCGACCGCGACGAACGGCGGCCCGCGGGCGACCACGTCGGGGTAGCCCGCACGGAGACGCGCTGCCGCCCCCGAGTCGGCGAGGGTGACGTCGGAGGCGACGGCCGCCGCCCTCGCCACCAGTTCCGGGTCGAGTCGCTTGCAGAGCTCTCCCTCGTGCTTGAACGGGAACGTCGACAGCACCGTCTCCGACCCGGTGTCGAGCCGGTACTTCTGGTCCCAGTCGACGAGGGCGTCGGCGACGAACACGGCACCGACGGTGCCGCGCGACGGGGGCGTCCCCGCGACGCCGACGGTCAGGAACGTCGTCTCGTCGCAGTCGAGAGCCGGGCAGGCGAGCAACGCCGCGACACTCGTCGCGGCCTCGACGTGGCCCACGCCGGTCACACAGAGCGCGACGTCCGTCGCGGTGTCGTACCGGAGGGGTTCGCGGAGCCCTCGCACGTCGAGCAACGCGTCGAACGCGAACGTCCGCTCCCACCACGTCGTCTCGTCGACTGCCGGGCCCGGCCGACGGAACGCGGCGAAGACGACGACCCGCGGGCGGGAGACGGTCGAGGGGTCACGGCCTGCCATACACACCGTAGCGGGAGACAGTCGCATAGTTACGAGTGTCCGAACCGGACGAACGCCGTCCGGCACCCCGGGTAGGCGGTGCCTACCCTCCCACGGGGCGTCACCGGACGGCCGAACCGTCGGCGGCGGCCGCGACGTCGCGAGCGACGGGCGTGTGCAGGAGCGTCAGGAGCGTGAACAGTTCCTGGGCGTGGTCCGCGCCCGCGAGGTGGGCGTCGAAGCACGCCTCCGCACCGGACCGGGAGAGGTCGGGAATCCGTTCGAGCAGGTCGGCCGACGCGTCGAGCGCCTCGCGGAAGTAGGGGCGGTGGCGGAGCACCTTCGCCGGCGGCTCCCACGGCCCGTGTCCGAGGTCGGGGCGGGGTGTCTCGTCCGCGCCGGTCAGTTTTCGTCCGAGTGCGACGAGTGGCTCCGCGAGCGCGGCACGGGGAAAGCCGTACGCGGGCGGGACACCCCGTTCGGCGTGTGGGATGGCGGCGAGGGCGGGGTCGAGTGCGTCGACTGCCCGGTCGACGACGTTGTGGCGGACGTGGCTCCGGAGCGGCATCGACAGCGAGAGGTCGACCAGTCGGCTGTCGAACAGCGGGTTCCGGTGGGAGAGGTGCTGGCGGAGGCTCCGGAAGACGAACGACCCGCCCATGTTGGTCTGGGGGTGGATGTGGCTCCAGACGAACAGTTCAGTCGGCGAGGGGTACGAGACGCCGTGGTGGCTCACCTCGCCACCGCGCCAGAACAGTTCGTCGCGGAGGAGCGCCCGGCCGGGTTTCGGGGCGGCGAGATACGACGGCGGGTCCCGCGCCCACTGGTCGACATAGTCGTCAAGGGACGAACTCGGCCCCGCGAACGGGAGCGAGACGCGCCCGACCGGGAGGTCGAGGTGACGCCGCGGGAGGCCCCACCCCTTGAACAGGATGTCGGCGTAGGTGGCGTCGACGACGACGTCGACCTCCTCGCGGACGCGGTCCATGAACGCCTCGCCGTACGCCTGGTCGAACCGCCCCGAGAAGTTCGAGAGGCCCGGGTTCCGCCGCATCGACCGCTTCAGATACTCCCAGTCGCGTTCGAGGAGCGTGAACTCGACGTCGGCGGTCAGCGCGACCCGTTCGGCCGTGCGCGCCTCGCGGCTCATCCAGTTCGCGAGGTGGTAGGCAGTCGTCCGGTCCCTCGCCGCCCTGTCGAGACCCGCGAGGACGAGACGCGAGTCGCTCCCGCCGCTGAGGAAGACGCCGACGTCGCCGTCGGCGGGGAGACGGTCGGCGAGCGCCGCGCGGAACCGTCGCCGGAACTCCTCGACGAAGAACGACCGGGACCGGTCGACGGGGCGGTGTCTGGGCCACCAGTAGCGGTCGGCGTCGACCGCTCCCGTCGCGGGGTCGAAAGTCGTGACCGCGGCCGGCGGCGCCCGCGACACCCCCGCCAGCGGGGTGCGGACGCCCATCGACCGCGTGTAGACGCAGAACGACTGGAGCGCGTCGGGGTCGAACCGTGGCGTCAGCCCGGGGTACAGCGCGAGCGCCTGCAGCGAGGAGGAGACGACGAGCGCGTCGTCGACGACCGTGTAGTAGACGTCGTAGGTGCCGAGTCGGTCCGTGAGCACCGAGAGCGTTCCGTCGGTTTGGTCGTACGCGAGCGCACAGAACTCGCCGTTCAGCTCCGAGAGTCCTCCCGGCCCGTCGGCGGCGTACTGTTCGGCGACGAACGCCGCACTCGACTGGTGGGCCGGCCGCGGGCGGTAGGCGCGTCCCTCGTCCGCGCCGTAGACGTCACCCCAGAGCCACAGGAGGAGGTCACCGCCGCGGACGCTGACCGGGCCGCCCGGGTCGTCCGGCCGGCGGGCGTCGACGAGGCTCACGTCGTCGGCGTCGTAGCAGTCGACGCGTTCCTCGCCGGTCCACAGGAGGCGCTCGCGCGTCGTCTCGGCGGCGTGTCCGTCGCCGACGACGGCGCAGAAGTCGACCATCGCTCGTTCCTCCAGTGCCGGGCACAAGAACGTGCCGCCGTCGGCGGGGTGGGCGGGTCAGCCCTTCGTGTGCCACCACTCGCGGAACTCGACGCAGTCGCCGGCGACGAGCCGGGCCGAGAGGACGCCGTCGAGGGCGACGGTGGCGCCGTCGCGGACGAACCGTGCCCGGAACCGTGCGACGCCCGTGCCGCGGTTGAGGCTCTCGACGGTGGCCTCGACGTCCGTCGCCTCCTGGGTGGCGGTCGTCTCCGTCCAGTAGGTGCGGATGGCGTCGCGTCCCTCGAGCGGGTCGGTGAAGGGCGTCTCGTGGTAGGTCGCGTCGGGGGCGAACAGCGCCGCGGCCGCGTCGGCGTCGCCGGTCTCCCACGCGGTCGTGTACTCGTCGAGCCAGGTTCGGAACGTCCCGTGGTCGAGGGGCACCATGGTGGCGGTACGCCGACCGGACACAAAAAGTTCGACCCGAGTCGTCACTCGGAGGCGTCGCCGCCCCGCTCGCCGTCGAGGCGGCGGAGCGACTCGTGGGTGCCGACGACCATCGCCGGGACGACGAGCATGAACAGGTGTTCCTCGACGGGGATACCGAGGACCTCGACGCCCGTCCGGAGCGGGATGGCGAACACGCCGACTTCGAGCGTGTACCAGTCCCACAGGTACGCGAAGGGGTAGAGGACGAGCGTGGTCCGCGCCGCCGCGCGGAAGGCGTCGGCGTACCACAGCAGGCAGAGCGCGACGGCACCCCAGAGGACCTCCGTCGCCAGATACGTGTACGGGCCGAGGACGCCGATGTCGGGAATCATGCCGACCCCGCGAGCGGCCGGAACCAGACGGCGAGGACGAGCACCGCGAGGAAGAGGTACGACGCCCGGACGAGCAGCATCGTCGCGAGGCTGTCGTCGTCACCGGCCCGGCGGGCGACCCACGCGACGGAACCGAACGCGACCACCGCGCCGACAGCAGAGGGCGGGAAGACGCCGGCGAGCGCGAAGCCGACGACGCCGACGAGGCCGACCAGCATCAGCCCGTAGGCGACCTGTCGCGCCCGGTGGCGCCCGAGGACGACGGCGACGGTCCGTTTGCCGATGGAGCGGTCGTACGCGTAGTCCGTCGCGTCGTCGACGACTTTGATGCCGGCGAGGATGACGACGAAGACGGCGGCGAACGCGACGACAGCGAGCGGGAGCGACCGGACCTGGACGTAGTGGCCGCCGAGCAGGGCGAAACCGATACCCACCGGGTAGCCGAGCGTCGCCGTCGCGGGGTTCGTGTCGAGTTGCGGGGCGTGGAGGTAGCCGACGAGCCACCCCGGCAGACAGAGCACCACGGCGACGACGTCGACGGCGAGGCCGAGAATCGCCGTGCCGGCGGCGAACCCAAGCGTCGAGCACGCGAGCGCGAGTCGGCACCCGCGTTCGGTGAGCGGGTGGTCGTCGTCCTCGCCCCGGTGGTGGAAGTCGACGTACCCGTCCTTCACGTGTGCCGTGTACAGCCCACAGAAGACGACGAACAGGTGGACGACCGCGAGTCCCCCGACTCCCTCGCGGGCGAGCACCGCACCGAACGCGCTCGCGGCCAGTGGCGGGAGCATGAACACCGGGTGGACCTGGGAGGCGAACGCCCGCAGAACGACGTCCGGCCCTGAGCCGTGTCGTGCGACAGACATATCCGTGCTACGGCGACGCACGTCATTAGTCGTTCGCCACGTCGGCGACTGCCGAGGGCACCACCGCCGATGGGAATATAGTGCCCGCGCGGCCAACGCACGGTATGGACTGTCCCGAGTGTGGAGCGCCGCTCGTGACGTACCGCCTCGGCGAACGCGAGGCACCCGTCTGTGAACGGTGTGGCCACGTCGGCATCGAAGCCGAACACCGCGTCGCGCGGGCACGCGTCGAGTCGTGGTCGGACGCACTCAGGCGGTTCTACGGGACGGAGACGACCGACGAGGACCTGACCGTCCCCGTGCGCACGGGTGACCGGGACTCCGCTCGTCGGCGCGCCGAGACGTGGACCGAGGCGCTCGAACGGTTCTACGGGGGCGAGACGGCGACGGACCGGGTCGACCCTGTCGAGGAGGGCGACCTGTCCGGTGGCGGACGGCAGGCCCCGACGTCGGTGTCGTTCGACGGGACGCCCGCAGTCCGCCGCATCGAGGACGAGTGAACGACGTCGCTCGCCGGGAGACGTCCGAAGAACGCAGAACGTGGTCGGGGCGCTCAGTCCTCGCTGGGAGCGGCCGCCGTCTGCTGTTGTTCCTCCTCGGAGCGGGCGGCGACGAGTGCGCCGCGTGCGACGCTGTAGAGCGGTTCCTCCACCGAGCGGACCTCGCTGATGGAGAACGGGATGGGCGCGTCGCGGAGGTGGTCCTCGAAGAGTTTCTCGAAGCCGCGGGGCGAGGACGTGCCGCCGGTGACGACCACGGGGACGTCGAGGCCCTCCTCGACATCCTCGTCGTCCACCTCGCGGGAGATGTTCTGGATGACGTAGTCGAGGAGGTTCTCGTAGTAGATGGCCAGTGCGCCCTCGACGCCGCCGACGTCGGTCGTGAAGTCGAGTTCGAAGTCGTCCTCCTTGATGGAGGTGACCTTGTCCACGGGCGTCCCGGTCGCGTTGGCGGTCTGTTCGTCGATCCAGTCGCCGCCGCGGGCGATGGAGAACTTCATCACGGGCACCGCGTAGTACGACAGGCAGACGTTCGTCATGCCCGCGCCGAACGAGACGCCGAGACCGGTGAAGTTCCGCTCGGCGAGTTCCGAGTAGATGACCGCCATCCCCTCGTTGATAGGTTCGGGGTCGTAGCCGATGTCGCCGAGCATCGACTCGAGCGTCTTCTCGTGGTAGAGCGTGTTGAGGTCCGAGTCGATGGGGTCCGCGGGCGACGAGAAGAACAGGCGCTCGCCGGGGTGACTCGGCTGGCCGACGACCTGTTCGGTGATGAGTTTGATCATCGGAATCGCCGACGACTCGTCCGACGAGAGGATGCCCTGGCTCATCGGGCGCCGCGTCTCGCGGTTGAAGATGTTGGCGAAGTTCAGCGCGTCGTCGCCGACGACGTACACCTGGTCGCCCTTCCGGATGTGGAGGACGTCGCTCCGAGAGAGCATCTGCTCCGCCATGTCGCTGTACTCGATTTCCACGAAGGAGTTTCGCTGCTGGACGAACACCGTCTCCGCCTCTTCCTGCTGGCCGGAGATGATGTTCATCGTGCCGACGTCAAGGCCCTTTGCCATGAACCCACACTTTTCAGGAATCGTGATAAAACGTTCCCCCCGGATATCATCTGTGAAAACGCTCGACACCTTTGCACTGATAAACAACATATAAAAGCCTCTTAAAAATACGTCCCGCGAAAACAGAGGGCGCGACTGTATCAGAAACCTGATGTCCAGCGAGGAGAGACGCGACGGCCGGGTCGGGAGCAGAGCGGAGTAGAGCGGAGTAGAGCGGAGTAGAGCGGAGCAGAGCAGCGCCTCAGGAGAAGATGTCCCGCAGGCGGTCGACGACCCCCTCGTCGTTTGTCGCGACGTCCTCGGCGGCCTGCTTCTCGCGGAGCGCCTGGAGCGCGGCCGTCTGGTCGTCCGTCGTCTGGGTGCTTCGGGCCTCCTTGGTGTCGCCGCCACGGAGACCCTTCATCGCGTTCACCGCGTCGTCGACGTTCCGGCCGGAACTGCGGACGGTCGTCGCGTCGACGTCGGCGACGTTCGAACTGTCGATGTCGTCGAACGCCTCGGTGTTCAGCTTCAGCCGTTTCGTCTTCACCTTGTCGACGCCGCCCCACGACAGTTCGGAGTCGGCCATCGCCTCGTCGATGTCACGGCGGACCTGCTCGTCCGTGACTGTCTCTCGGGGGGTATCGCGGCTCGCGCCCGACTCGACGACCTCGCGTTCGACGACGCGTTCCGTCGTCGAGGCGCGGTGGATGTGGTGACCGACCAGCGCGGCACCCGTCGCGCCGATGACGACGACGATACCGAACGCGTAGACGGCGACCACCTGCCCGCTCCGGTCGGACCCAACGACGTTCCACGCGTAGGGGTACGACGCCGAGAAGAGGCCGACGCCGACGAGACAGACGGCCGTCCCGGCCGCCGCGGCGTAGAGCGCCTTGCGGTCGACCGGGAGGAGCACCGTCACGCCGAGGAGCAGCGCCGGCAACCCGACGGTGCCGGCGATGCCCGCGATTTCGCGCAGCGTATACCGGAAGAGGTCGTCCGGCGAAACCGTCGCGCTCGCGAGAAAGACCACGATGCCGATGAGTGCCAGGGCGATGCCGCCGAAGAACAGTCCGAATCCGCCGTAGACCGTGCGTTCTGCCTCCGGCGGTCCGACGTACCGCCGGTACAACCCGAGGAGGAGGTTCTCGTCGGCCTGGTTCGCGTCCATGGGACCGGTACAGACTCCTCCCACAATACTGTTAGCCCTCGACTATCACGACAGGTAATAGACCCGAAACCGCGTCGGACGCTGTCGGTTCGGTGAAATCAGCGATGGTATGGGAGGCCGCGAGGGGGGGCGAACACACTCGCACACGGATGAGAAAGGCTTACAACTCGATACGCAGAGGGCGAGACACGAGATGAACCGCTCGACCCGAACGGCGAACCTCCTCCTCGTCGCGGCTTGCGTCGTCCTCGTGGTTCCGCTGGGCGTCAGCGCCGTGACGGCTCCGACCATCGGCGCCACCGACACCGACGCGGGAAGCGACGGCCCCGCACGGACGCTCGTCGGGTCGCAGGGTGGCGGCCCCGGCCTGCACGAGGACGGCAGCGTCTACCTGCTCTCCGGCTCCGACGTCGTCTGGAAAGAGGAGTCGGCCGACTCGTACTTCGACGTGACGTACCGCTCCGAGGAGCGCGTCCTCGCGGGCTTCATGCACTCGGGCTACACCAACTGTGGCCCCTACGAGTCGCCGTGTACCCACACCGGCTACCGCGTCATCGACCCCTCGGGTGCCGAACCCACCGTCGAGACGGAGTACTCCTTCCCCGTTCGGACCCGAAAGAACAGCGAGGTCCACGACGTCGAGCCGCTCCCCTCGGGCGAACTCGTCCTGAGCGACATGGAACACGAGCGGATCTTCACCGTGAACGAGGCGGGCGAGGAGACGTGGGAGTGGCGCGCGAGCGACTTCTACGACGCGCCCGACGACCCTACCCGGCGCGACTGGCTCCACATCAACGACGTCGACTACATCGGCGAGGACCGCTTCCTCGTCTCGGTCCGGAACGCGAACCAGCTCGTCGTCGTCGAGCGTGGGTCTGGCGTCGTGGAGGTCATCAACGAGGACACCGATTCGAGTGACGACGACTGCACCCAGTTCGACCAGCTCGAAGACGCCGACGGGGACGGGGACGTCCGCTGTGGGGACCCCGAACTGTTGGACCACCAGCACAACCCCCAGTGGCTCGGCGACGGCGCGGTGCTGGTCGCCGACTCGGAGAACAACCGCATCGTCGAGCTCCACCGGACCGAAGACGGGGAGTGGGAAGAGGCGTGGGTGCTCCGCCAGGCAGAGGGCGTTGCCTTCTCCTGGCCGCGCGACGCCGACCGCCTCTCGAACGGGAACACGCTCGTCACCGACTCGGCGAACCAGCGCATCGTCGAGGTGAACGAGTCGGGCGAGACGGTGTGGAGCTACCGGACGCCGCTCATCCCCTACGAGGCGGAACGCCTCCCCGAGGGGGAGACCGTCGGCGCCCAGCTGTACGGGACGCCCGGCGACACGACCACGGCGGGGGAGGTGCCGGTCCTCACCGCCCTGCTCCAGATCGTCCGGACGAGCGTCCCCATCCCGTTCTGGGTCTCCGAACTCCACGTCGCGACGACGCTCCTCGCGCTCCTCCTCGGCCTCGCCGGCGGCGGGACCCACCTGTGGGCGTGGGTGGGGAACCGGCGACCCCGGAGCTGACACCGTCGCCGCTCACCGGGAGGGACACGCCTTTGCCGGCGGCGTCCGCTCACCGAGTATGGACCGCGAGCGCGCCGCCGACCGGAGTGAACCGACCGACGCCGGGGACGACCTCGCGTGGGAACTCCTCGGTTCCGCCATCGACTACTCCTGTCCGGGTTTCGACGTCCGCCGCGACGACGTCCGTCTCCCCGACGGGACCGAGGCCGACTACCACTACGTCGACGAACCGCCCGCGGTGGTCGTGCTCCCGTTCGTCGCCGGAGAGGAACCGGGCGAGGAACTCGTCGTCATCGAGGAGTGGCGACAGGCGGTCGGACGGGTGAGTCGCGGCCTCCCCGCCGGGACCACCGAACCGGACGACGACGACCTCGCGACGGCCGCCCGGCGCGAACTCGCCGAGGAGACCGGCTACGAGGCCGGCAGCGTCGAACCGCTCCTCAGTTCGGAGCCGATAAACGGTGTCGCCAACGCCGTCCACCACTACTTCGTCGCCCGCGACTGCACGCCGACGGGAGCGCAGGACCTCGACTTCAACGAGAGCATCCGCGTCACGACGACGCCGTACGACGCCCTGCTCGCGGGAGCACTCGACGGCGACGTCCGGGACGGCCGGACGCTTCTGGGCGTGTTCGCGTACGAACTCCACGGCCGCAGCGAGTGAGCGGTCGGGAACGAAACGGTCGACCCCGAGCGGTCGGGGGCGCCGACGCGCCGCCGGCGCCTCACCGGCCGCAGCGTCCACACCGGACCGCCAGCACCAGCGCCCCGAACGCGGCGACGGCCGGAACCGCACCGAACCCCGGCGTCGTGACCGGTGTCGTCGGCGTGGGAGGAGCAGTCGTCGTCGCGAGGGTCGTCCGCCGGGGACCCGACACGTCGGTCGGTGACGTCGCCGCAGTGGGCGACGCGCGAACCGTCGTGGAGCGCTCGGGAGACGTCTCCGTCGGGGTGGTCGTCACGGTTGGGACGTCGGCGACGGGCGGGGACGAGGGCGTCGCCGTCTTCGGCGGACGCGCCCGCGACTGGGCGGGGAGTCGTGGGTTCAACACGCAGTAGAGGTTGTCCGAGACGCGGATCAGCCGTCTCCCTCGGTCGTCGGTGACGACCTCGCTGTCGTCGACGTCGCAGTCGTCCTCGTGTGGGGAGTCGCCTCCGCCGGGTCCGTCGGCGACTGACGTGGCGGAGGCGGCAGCGGTGCCGGCGAGCGTGACCGTCGCGTCGTCAGCGTGGGTCGCTCTGTCGAACACCAGCGTCGCACGCTGTGTGGTCGCGGAGTCCGGGGCGAAGACGACGGTGACGCGGTGTGACGAACCGGGCGGAATCAGCGTCCCGGGCGGCGACGCGGACGTCCGCTTCGACGCTGTCGCGGTCGGCCGCGTCGACGTCGCTGTCGATGTCGCTTCCGGTGTCGCTGTCGATGTCGTCTCTGGTGTCGCTGTCGCTTCCGGCGTCGGTTCGAGGCCGTCAGCGACGACCGAGAACTGGCTCGCGTTCGGGCCGCGGAGGGTCACGTTCGTCAGGACGTACGCCTCCGTCCCGACGTTGCGGACCGTGACGTCGAGGGTCGTCTCGTTCCCGACGGTGGACGACAGCGCGTCCGACGACCGGGCGGTCACGAGGTGCGGTTCGCTCGCGCCGAGCGCTGTGACGACCACGGGGTCGCCGTCGGGAGAGAGCGTCGCGACGATACGGCCGTCGTCCCGGGTCGTCCGGAGTTCGGACCAGTTCCCGTCGTACCGCCAGACGGAGAGCGACTCGTTCGGGGTCCCGGGTGGCGCTTCGACGGGGAGCGAGACGGTGAGGGTCGCGTTCGACCCCGCGTTCGAGGCAGTGAGCGCCGGACCGACGGAGGTGTAGCTCGACGGCGGCCGAGGGGGGTCGACAGCCTCGTCGACGGTGACGTTCCGCCCGGAGAAGCCGACGGCCCGTTTGCCGGTGAACGTGACGTTCGACGCCTCCACGCGGGTCCCCTCGTCGAAGACGAGTCGACCGCCCGTGACGTTCCGGAGGCGGACGGCGTCGACATCGTGGAACGCGCCGGCGGTGCCGGCGGTCAACCGCGAGTCTGTGACGGTGGCCGTCGAGACGTTCTCCGCCGTGACGCTGTAGGCCGTCGTGTCGACGCGGGCATTCTCGACCCGGAGCGTGTTGGCGTCGGCGACGGCGACCCCGTCATCCACTGTGAGAGCGCGAGGTCAACGACGGTGAGTGCGTCGACGGAGTCGTTCGTACCCGTGACGCCCGTCCCGGCGCTCACCCACGCCCCGGAGAGGCGTCGTCTCTCGCCGTCGACGGTGACCGCCGGGGCGCGAACGTCGAGACCAGGCGCGTCGACGCCCGTCCGGTCCTCGTGGAACGTGACCGTGCCGTTCTCGGTGACGACGGCCGGCGTGGGCGCGGGAGTCGCAGTCGGCGTGGGCGTGAGGGTCGCGGTCGAAGGCGGAGCGTCGACCGGAGTGACGGTCGACGTCGCTGTCGAGGTGGCCGTCTCTCCCGGAGTGGATGTCCGCGTCGTCGTGGCCGGAGTGTCAGTCGCTGTCGCCGTCGGGGTGTCGGTGACTGTCGCCGTCGATGTCCGCGTCGCCGTCGGGCTAGCCGTCGCGGACGAGGTGGCCGGCGTCGCCGTCGACGTCGAGGCGTCAACCCCGATGACGCCACCGACGCCGACGCCCACACCGCCGAGCACGACCAGCACGCAGGCGACGACGGCGAACGACGCCGTCCGGCTCACGGGCCCCACCTCGCTGGTCGACGGACCTGCCGAGAGCAGGCGCTCCGCGTGCCGGCAGGGAGGGTGACGGGGACCGCTCGAGCGCGGGCGGGGCGACCGCACCGGGGTGGGTACGGCAGCAGGGCGACTCGCTGGCTGGGCATCCGGTCGAGACGACCGAGAGTTTCGATGTCGACCGTATGACTGTTTCGCACTCGGCGCGAGGGCGGGGGGACGGCCAGGGGCGGCCCGGCGGTTCGGCGACCAGTCGTGTTTTGTCCACCGAGCCCCGACGGAGGGTATGTCCGTCTCCGTCGGAGAGGCGTCGTCCCCGGTACGTTCTGTCGCCGTGGCGGTGGCCGTCGCCATCGTCGGTATCGTCGCCGGGACTGCGCTGGTGTTCGGATCGCTCACAGCAATCCAGGCCAGCGGCGTCCGCATCACGCCGCTGGGGTTCATCGTCGCCTCGCTCGTCCTCCTGCAGGGCGTCGCCTTCGGCGGCGTCGCCCTCGGCTACCTCCGGTATCGCGGCCTCTCGACCGACTACCTCGGCGTCCGGGTCCCCTCGCTCCCAGAGGTCGGTGCCGTCGTCGTCGGCTACGTCACCGCCATCGGCGTCGCCATCACCGGCGCTATCGTCGTCACCGCCACGGGCGTCCAGGCCGGGTCGAACCAGGCCGCCGAACTCGGCGCGGAGAACCCCGAGGTCCTCCTGCTCCTCATCCCGGCCTCGATTCTCATCATCGGTCCGGGCGAGGAACTCCTCTTCCGGGGCGTGGTCCAGAACCGCCTGCGCGAGACGTTCGACGTCGTCCCGGGTATCGTCATCGCCAGCGCCATCTTCGCCGCCATCCACTTCGTCGCCCTCTCGGGCGGGGCCGGTGCCCGCCTCGTCTCCATCGTCGTCCTCTTCTTCCCGAGCCTCGTGTTCGGCGCGGTGTACGAGTACTCGAAGAACCTCGTCGTGCCGGCGCTGGTGCACGGCATCTACAACGCGACGCTGTTCACCCTGCTGTACGTCGCCATCCAGTTCGCCGACGCCCAGCCGATGTGAGCGTTGGCGGGTGGTTCGGAACCGAGACAGGACCCGCGGGTGGAAGGCGTGACGACAGACGCGAAGACCGCACGGTGCACGGGCGCGGGGTGACCTCACCCTCCCCGGCCGATTCCGTCGCTCGCGCGTGGGACCGTCCGCGGGCGCCCGGACGACCGACGCACGGAACCGCCGTCGACGGTATCGACACGCGATAATCGACGGAACACAACCCTTACAGCCTCAACCGGCCGAGTCGAGACCAGATGCGCGAGCACTTCGAACTCCGCCACGTCGACGCCGCGGGGCGCATCGGCGAACTGACGGTCCCCCGCGCGGGCGTGACGGTCGAGACGCCGGCGCTCATGCCGGTCATCAACCCAAACATCGAGACCATCGCCCCCGCGCGCCTCGAACGCGAGTTCGGCGCACAGGTGCTCATCACCAACTCCTACATCATCCGCTCGACCGACGACCTGCGCGAACGCGCCCTCGACGAGGGGTTGCACGAGATGCTCGACTTCTCGGGCGCCATCGTCACCGACTCGGGGTCGTTCCAGCTCGCCGAGTACGGCGAAATCGACGTCACCACCCGGGAGATCGTGGCGTTCCAGCGCGACATCGGCTCCGACGTCGGCACCCCGGTGGACATCCCGACGCCACCGGACGTCTCCCGCGAGCAGGCGGAGCGGGAACTGGCCGAGACGGAACGGGCGCTCGCCGACGCCGCGGCGGTCGACGTGGGCGAGATGCTCCTCAACGCCCCCGTCCAGGGGTCGACCTACCCCGACCTCCGCGAGGCGGCAGCGCGGAACGCCGACGCGACCGACCTCGACGTCTTCCCCGTCGGGGCGGTGGTCCCGCTGATGAACTCGTATCGGTACGCGGAGATGGTCGACGTCGTCGCCGCCGCGAAGCGCGGCCTCGGCGTCGACGCGCCGGTCCACCTCTTCGGCGCGGGCCACCCGATGATGTTCGCGCTCGCCGCCGCGATGGGCTGTGACCTGTTCGACTCCGCCGCCTACGCGCTGTACGCCCGCGACGACCGCTACCTCACGGTGAGAGGGACCGAACACCTCGCCGACCTCGACTACCTGCCGTGTGAGTGTCCGGTCTGTGCGAGCCACGCGCCCGACGACCTGCGCGCACACGACGACGCCGAGCGCGAGCGTCTGCTGGCCGAACACAACCTCCACGTCTCGTACGGGGAACTCCGGCGGGTGAAACAGGCGATTCGGAGGGGGAACCTCCTCGAACTGGTCGAGTCGCGCGCCCGTAGCCACCCCGCGATGCTCGACGGCTACCGCGCGCTCTTAGACCACGCGGAGCAGCTAGAGCGGGAGGACCACGTCTCGAAGGACACGTTCTTCTACCTCTCGACCGAGAGCGCCCGCCGACCCGAGGTGCGTCGCCACCACGCGCGGCTGGACCGACTTCCAGTCGCGGGCGAGGTGCTCCTCACCGAGGGGAAGGGAGGCGCCGACGCCTACGACCACGTCTGGCGCGTCCTCCCCCCGTTCGGCCCGTTCCCGCGGGAACTCTCCGACGCGTACCCGTTCACGGCCGAGACGCCCGCACGGGTGGACGGCGCGGCACAGGCGATGGCCGCACGAGGGGTGGCTCGACTCGTCGACTGCAACCCCGACGCCGACTTCACCCTCGCACACGACGACTGGGACGCGGCGGCGCTCGAACGCGTGCCCGAGGCGGTGACGCTCCGGAACCGACGGGCAGAGCGCTGACGCGAACTCAGCGGTCGGTCATCCGCGCCGAGTAGTCCCAGGTGTGGAGGCGGACGGGGTCGATTCTGATGCGGACTTCGTCGCGCTCGGGAGCGAGCAGTCGCTCCGCGAGCGCCGAGTCGGTGCCGCCGAGGTACCGTCGCAGGAGTCGGCGGAGGAGCGTCTTGTCCTCGTCGGCGTCGACGGTGGCGTGGCCCCGGCCGCGGACGCCGCGGTAGGGCGGGTCGTTGGTCGACACCTCGAAGGACACCTCGTCGCGGTGGTCGAGGTACCGGACCACGTCGGCCGACCGCTCGGTCGCACACCACAGCGCGTCGTCCTCCCAGAGATACCACAGCGAGAGCATCCAGAGGTGGTCGTCCGGAGTGCGACAGCCGAGCCGAACGGGGACTGTCGTCGTCAGGAAGTCGTCGACGTCTTCCCGGTCCCAGGCCCCCGTGAGCTTCATACCCGGTGGTCGGCGGGCGGACGCAAAAACACCGGGGGCGGTCGGGACGTGTTCGGCGGTGGCGTGGGTCGCGACCGCGAGAAGGGTTTCCGACTGGGCCGCCGGAACGCGAAGAAGGCGGTGGCTGCGCGGTGGATGGTCGCGACGGACCACGGAGACGGAGACGACGGAACGGTATCGGACGATAGAAGGGAGTCGTGCTCCCGGTCCTGTCGCGGGGGGCGTGCGGGAGCGAGCGAAGCGAGTGACTCGCGCGAGGGGCGAGCGAGTGACCGGCGGGAACGAGCGAGTCGGCTGGGGAGGGGGAGGCCCCATCGCGTCCGTGTACCGCGTGTTCGTCCCACGCGCGACGACGTCACGGGGACGAGCCGTTTCTACACGAGCGGGAGACGGCGACGACCAGACGCCGAACGGGAGTCGGCTACTGCAACCACGGCCGGTCGAGCGTCTCGAACCGGAAGCCACAGACGGGACAGGCGGCGACGTCGGGAGCGGCCCGCACGAACCGTCGGCTTGGGCCGACGAAACCGCAGTCGGGACACCGACGGAGGAGCGGCGGCATCATACCCGAATCGAGGACGCCGACGGACAAGAGTCCACGCACCGTCACCTGCTCGGGAGAGACCGCCGAGCCTTAGTGTCGCAATCGTCGACACCCGGGTACAGATGCGACACCTCGGTCTCACCGCGCGGATGGCAGTCGTCGGTTCGGCGTTGTTCGTCTTCTACGCCGTCGCCGCCGTCGTCGCGATGGGCGTGTTCGGGTTCCCCGTCTGGCTCGTCCTCCTGGGGAGCGTCGGCTTCGTCGGCGTTCAGTACAAAATCGGGAAGTGGATGGCGCTGCGGAGCGTCGGCGCAGAGGACCTCCCGGAGGACCGCTACTCCGAGATTCACCGCCGCGTCGACGCCCTCTCGCGGGAGATGGGCATCGACAAGCCGCGGCTGATGCTCGCGCGAATGGGCGTCCCCAACGCCTTCGCCGTCGGGCGGAAGGGGAATGGAACGGTCGTCGTGAGCGAGGAACTGCTCCGTCGGCTCGAACCCGACGAGGTGGAGGCGGTCCTCGCACACGAACTCGCACACATCCGCAACCGCGACGTGGTGATGATGGTACTGGGACAGGGCGTCGCCTCCATCGTCGCCATCGTCGCCCAGTGGGTCGTCCTCCTCACCGGGGACAACGACATCGCGGACTTCTTCCTCGCCATCGTCGTCGGCCAGATTACGCAACTGCTGGTGATGCTGTTCGTCTTCGCCATCTCCCGCTACCGCGAGTACGTCGCGGACGCGGACGCCGCCGAGGAGGTCGGCAGTGGCGAACCGCTGGCGAGCGCGCTGGAGAAGATCAGCCGGCGAGCGGAACGCACGGACGACACCGCAGTCGACGCGAAGGTGAACGCCCTCTGTATCTTCGGCGAGGAGCGTGGCCTCGCGAAACTGTTCGCCACCCACCCACCGGTCGAGAAGCGCATCGAACGGCTCCGCGCGTAGACGGATGACGGTGGACCTCCGGACCCTGCTCGCGGCCGTCCTCGGCGTCGGCCTCGGCCTCCTGCTCGTCGCCGCGCCCGCGAGCGTGATTCGGGTCCAGACGGCCGGGCGCCTCCCCTCCGACAGGGGTGGCGAGTACGGCGACGACGCGGGCGTCCCCGGCCGGACGCGGCGACTCGTCCAGGGCCTCGGCGTCGTGCTGGTGGGCGCCGGCCTCTACTTCGGGTGGGTCGCGCTCGGGTGACGAACGAAGAGAGTCGTTTTTGACCGCGGCGGGCAACGACTGCCACGTGAACCGCCGTCAGTTCCTCCTCACCACCGCCGCCGGGGCGCTCGCAGGATGTACCGGTGGCCGCGGCGACCCGGTCACGATGCTCGCGGTCAACGAGCACGACGTCTCTCACACGATTACGGCGTGGGTCGTCCGCGGCGAACGACTCCGCGTCGCCGAAACTGTCGAAGTCGACTCCGGCGCGTTCGAGCGACTGGCCGAGATGCGCCCCGACGACGGGAGCGGCGACCCCTACCGGGTGACGGTACAGGTCGACGGCAGGGTGGCGCTCGCCCGGGAGTTCCGCCCGGAGACGTGGTTCAACCAGCTGGACGTGTTCGTCGCCGAGGACGGAACCGTCGAGTTGAACCGCGGGCAGGCGGCGTGAGCGGCGTGCGGACGCCGGAGTGCGTGCGGACGAGCGCAGACGGGCGAACTCGTGAGGACGAGTGACCAACAGAGCGCCGCAGCAGCGAGACGACCAGAAGAAAAGATAGTTCTCCCTCCACATCCGACGGCGACTATGACCGACTACTTCGAGGTTCACGCGCGCGACGGGGCCGCGCGCATCGGCGAACTCCGTCTCTCCTCGCCCCTGACGACCCCGGCGCTCGCCGACGACGTCGTCACCGACGCCGGAAGTCTGTGGAGCGAGGCGCGCCCGACGCCGGAAGGGAGCGAGGACGCCCTCACCGTCCTCCCCCACCGGGCGTTCCCGTCCGGCACCAGGGCGGAGGTCCAGGCGTCGTTCGCCGTCGACTACCCCGACGTCGACTTCCCGAGTGCGGCCGTCGTCACGAGCGAGACGGCCGCGGACTACGGCGCGGACGCGTACGTCCTCGCCGACGCGACGGGCGTCGTCGGCCACGCCTCGGCGTTCGTCGACGCGGTACGACGGGTCAAGGAGGCCACGCCGGCCGACACGGCGCTCTACCTCGCCGGCGTCGCCACGCCCGCCAACGTCGCCACGCTCGTCTACGCCGGCGTCGACCTCGTCGACGGCAAACTCGCGCGGGTCAAGGGCCGGCAGGGGCGGTATCTGACGACCGACGGCGAGTATTTCCTCGAGGACCTCGACGAACTCCCCTGCGCCTGTCCGGCCTGTCGCGGGGGGCGCGAGTCGTTCACCCGCGGGGACTGTGCCACCCACAACGTCGACGCCCTCGCCGCGGAACTCGCTCGCGTCCGACGGCGAATCCGCGACGGCCGCCTGCGCGACTACGTCGAGGGGCAGGCGCGCCACGAGGCGTGGTGTACGGCCACCGTCCGGACCATGGACCAGCAGTACGGCTACGTCGAGGAGCGGACGCCCGTCGTCCGCGACGCCGAACTGCTGTCGGCGACGGAGGACACCCTGCGCCGGGTCGAGATTCAGCGCTTCGCCGACCGGGTGACGAGCAGGTACCGGAACCGGTTCGACCGGCCGCTCGTCCTGGTCCCCTGTTCCGCGCGCAAACCGTACAGCGAGTCCCAGTCCCACGCGCAGTTCCACGACGCCATCAACTTCCGCGCGCACCTCGTGTCGATGACGTCGCCCATCGGCGTCGTCCCGCAGGAACTCGAACTCACCTACCCCGCCCAGCACTACGACTCGGTGGTGACGGGACGGTGGAGCGAGGACGAGATCGGCTTCGTCGCCCGCGTGCTCGAACGCTACCTCGAACGCAACGCCTACCCCCGAATCGTCGCCCACGTGCCGAGCGAGGGCTACCGCGAGGTGTGCGAACGGGTGGAGGCGGCGCTGGACCTCGACTTCACCTACACCGTCGCGGACCACCCCACGACCACCGAATCCCTGGCGAACCTCCGCGACGCGCTCGACGGGGAGATGAGCTACCGGAAGCGAACGCGCGAACACAACACCGTCCGCGCCATCGCGGACTACATGTTCGGCGACGGTGCCGGCGACGAGGTGTTCGCCGACGGGACGTTCCAGACGACGGCGCGCTACCCGAAACTGCAGGTCAGAGACACCGACGGGGAGCAGTGGGCGACGATGGTCCCCCAGTACGGGGCGCTCGCGTTCACCCTCGCCGGCGCGCGGCGCTGGGTCGAGAGCGACGCGCCGACCAAGACCGTCGAAATCGACAGCTTCGTCCCGCACGGGTCGGTGCTCGCGCCCGGCGTCGTCGACGCTTCGGCGGAGGTTCGCGTCGGCGACGAGGTGGTCGTCGAGGGGCCGAAGGCGTTCGGCGTGGGCCGCGCGGAGATGTCGGGACCGGAGATGCGTGGCGCCACGCGCGGCATCGCCGTCGAGGTGCGCCACGTCGAGGAGACGTAGGTGCGCCGTCCACTCGCCGGTGAGTCAGCTGTCTGGCGTTCACCGGCACCGGAGACGGGGCGGGAGTGAGACGAGGTGACCCCGACGCGACGGCTCGAACTCGCCCCCCACGCCGCCGCCGTCTCGCTCGGCTACGTCATCTTCTCGTACGCGGCGGTGCCGGTCTCGCTCACCACGCGCCTGGGAATCGACTTCGCGTCGTTCGGCCTCCTGACGAGCGCCGCGCTCGGTGCGTTCGTCCTCTCGCAACCCGTCGCCTCCCACCTCACCGACACCGAGTCGACCGCCCGGCTCCTCCGGTGGGCGCTCCTCGCACACGTCGTCCTTGCTGTCGGTCTCGACCTCGTCACCTCCTTTCCGGCACTGCTTGTCCTCCGGGGGGTGTGGGGTCTCGTCGGCGGGTTCCTCCTGAGCGTCGGCGCGACGCAACTGGCGCGGCTCCACACCGGTGCGGCGACGACGCGACAGCAGGGCGTCTACGGGGCGTTGCTCACCTTCGGCGGCGCGGTGGGCTTCCTCGTCACCCCGTCCCTGGTCGAAGTGGCCGCGGCGACGCCGGGCGTCGGGCCGATTCACGCCCCCGGCGCGCTGCTCGCGCTACCCGCGTTCGTCCTGTTGGCTCGAAGAGAGGGTGACGAGGCGACGCGGCCGCCGACCGGGGAGGGGGCGGAACCAGGCGCTATCGGGTCGCCCGGACCCGGACCCGAAACCGAGGCCGAGGCCGGGCCCGGAGGCGAACCCGAACCGCGGGTGTCGGTCCTCACCCACCCGGTCGTCCTCCTGGCCGCGTTCGTCTACGTCGCCATCATCGGCTCGTTCGTGACGCTGTCGACGTTCGTGACGGCGTACTACACCGACCTCGGGGTCGCGGGCCCGCTGAGCGCGTTCGTGCTCGTCGTCGCCACCGTCGGGCGGTGGCTCGGCGGCCGGGCCGTCGCGGACGAGTGGCTGACGGACGCGACAGTCATCCTCTGGGGGACGGCCGCCGCGGCCGTCGGCTTCGTCGCGCTCGCGGCACCGCTCCCACAGGCGCTCGTCGTGGCCCTCCCGCCGGTGGCGATGCTCGCGGTGTCGCTCCCGTTCGGCGCGGTGTACGCCGTCGCGGCCAGAGCGACCCCCCGGGATGGGGCCGCCCTCGCTGTCGTCGTCGCGGCCGGGAACGTCGGCTCCATCGTCCTCCCGGCGGCGACGGGGGCCGCGCGGGACGTCACGGGTGCCTACGGTGTCGGCTTCCTCGCGCTCGGCGCGCTGAACGTCCTCGCACTCGTCGGCGTGGTGGTCTTCCGACGCCGCCTCCGCGGGTGACCCGCCGCCCCCGCGGACGTGAACTATTTACCTCCGTCACCGATTGTCGACGCATGGCGAACCAGCGGGTCACGGGTCCCCCCGGACGTGTGCGCGCGGTCACGACGAACCGCACAGGGCCACCCGGCGCGGGAGGGTGGCGATGACCACGACCCGCGTCGGCGTCGACATCGGCGGCACGTTCACCGACCTCGTCACGGTCCGCGACGGCGAGATAACGGTCTCGAAGACCCCGTCGACGCCCGACGCCCCCGAACGAGGCGTCGTCGACGCACTCGACGTCGCCGCGGCGCGTGACGGGGTCGACCCCGAGACGATCGGCTTCTTCGGCCACGGCACGACTGTCGCGACCAACGCCGTCCTGGAGGAGGAGTGGGCCGACACCGCGCTCGTGACCACCGAGGGCTTCCGCGACGTGCTCGAGATCGGGCGACAGGCCCGGCCGGACATCTACGACTTTCAGGCGGAGAAGCCGACGCCAATCGTCGAACGCCACCGCCGGTTCGAGGTGCCGGAGCGACTCGACGAGCAGGGGAACGTCGTGAGACCGCTCGACGAGCGCGCGGTCCGCGCGCTGGCCGACGACCTGCGGGGGGTCGACAGCGTCGCCGTCTCGCTCCTGTTCCCGTTCGAGGACGACAGCCACGAGCGGCGCGTCCGTGACCTCCTCGAGGAGGAGGGCGTCGACGCCGCCTTCTCGCTGTCCTCGGTGGTCCTCCCGGAGATTCGCGAGTACGAGCGGACGCTCACGACGGCGCTGAACGCCGCACTCAAGCCGGTGATGGACCGCTACCTCGGCAACCTGGAGTCGGTCGTGCGGGAGGCGAGCGTCGACGCCCCGCTGAGTGTCATGCAGTCGAACGGCGGCATCATCACCGCGCGGGCCGCCCGGGAACGGCCGGTGAACACGCTCCTCTCCGGCCCCGCCGGCGGCGTCCAGGGGGCGACGTACGTCGCCGCGCGGACCGGCAGCGAGAACGTCGTCACGATGGACATGGGCGGCACCTCCTGCGACGTCTCGCTCGTCGAGGGCGGCGACCCGCTCGTCTCCACGGACGTCGAGGTCGGCGACTACCCCGTCTCGGTCCCGATGATCGACATCCACACCGTCGGGTCGGGCGGTGGCTCGCTCGCGTGGGTCGACGCCGGCGGGGCGCTCCGCGTCGGGCCGAAGTCGGCCGGCGCCGACCCCGGCCCGGTCTGTTACGGCCGGGGCGGGACGCGCCCGACCATCACCGACGCCCACGCGCTCCTCGGGCGCATCGACCCCGCCTCGTTCCTCCCGGACGTGCTCGACGGGGCCGGAGGCGTCGAGCGTGCCGTCGAGACCCACGTCGCGGACGAACTCGGCGTCGACGTCGAGACGGCCGCGCAGGGCATCCTCGACGTCGCGAACGCCAACATGGAGCGGGCGCTCCGGGTCGTGAGCGTCGAGCGCGGGTACGACCCCCGCGAGTTCGACCTCGTCGCCTTCGGCGGGGCGGGGCCGCTCCACGCTCCGAAGCTCGCAGCCGAACTCGGCGTGCCGCGGGTCGTCGTGCCGCGGACGGCGGGCGTCCTCTCCGCGCTGGGGCTACTCATCAGCGACACGCTCTACGACCACTCGACCTCGCGGGTCCGCCGACTCGACACGGTCGACCCCGACGAACTGGCGGCCGCGTTCGCGTCGTTCGTCGCGGACGGGCGCGCCCAACTCGAAGCGGAGGGGCTCTCGCCCGACCGGATGCAGTTCGAGCCGTCGATGGACCTCCGCTACGTGGGCCAGTCGTTCGAGCTCTCGGTGCCGACGACTGTCGACGTGGACGCGGCGGCCCTCGAGACCGTCAGGGAACGTTTCCACGAACGGCACCGACAGCGGTACGGGCACGCCTACCCGGACGAACCGGTCGAACTCGTCACGCTCCGTCTCCGGGCCCGCGGCGTCGTCGAGACGCCCGACCTCCGGCCCGAGGGACGGGACGGCTCGGTCGCCGACGCCCGCGTCGAGACCCGGCGCGTGGTGTACGACGGGGAGCCGTCCGACACGCCCGTCTACGACCGGACCCGCCTCCCGACCGACTCGCGCTTCGACGGCCCGGCCGTCGTCGAGGGGCGGGAGTCGACGACGGTCGTCCACCCCGGCCAGCGCGTGCGAGTCGACGCCGACGCCAACCTCGTCGTGGAGGTGGACGGCGGATGACAGACGAGATCGACCCGGTCACGCTCGAGGTGGTCCGCAACGCCTGCGTCGCCGTCGCCGAGGAGATGAACGCCAACCTCGTTCGGACGGGCTACTCCCCGAACATCAAGGAGCGCCGCGACTGCTCGTGTGCGCTGTTCGACGCGAGCGGCGAGATGATCTCGCAGGCGGAGAACATGCCCGTTCACCTCGGCGCGATGCCCTTCTCGGTCGCCGCCGCCGTCGAGCGGTTCCCGCCGGAGACGCTCGACCCGGGCGACTCGGTGCTCCTGAACGACCCGTTCCGCGGCGGCGCGCACCTCCCGGACCTCACGCTCGTCTCACCGGTGTTCGTCGACGGCGAGGTGGCCGCCTACGCCGCCAACCGCGCACACCACGCCGACATCGGCGGCGCTCGCGCGGGGAGCGTCGCGGCGGACTCGACCGAAATCTACCAGGAGGGACTCCGCATCCCGCCGGTGAAGTTCGCCTCGGCCGGGGAGGTGAACGAGGACGTCCTCTCGATGATCCTCGCGAACGTCCGGACGCCCGACGAGCGCCGCGGCGACCTCCGCGCACAGGAGGCCGCCAACGCCACCGGTCGGCGGCGGTTCGCCGGCCTCGCCGAGAAGTACGGCGACGCGCTCGAACCCGCACTCGAAGCGGTGAAAGACTACTCCGAACGGCGGATGCGGGCCGAAATCGACGCGCTCCCGGACGGGACCTACACCTTCGAGGACGTCCTCGACGACGACGGGCGGGGGAACGAGGACCTGCCCGTCCGGGCGGCCGTGACGGTCGACGGGGACGAGGTCACCGTCGACTTCGCGGGCACGGCCCCACAGACGGCCGGTCCCATCAACGCCGTCTTCGCGGTGACGGCGTCGGCGACGTACTACGCCGTGCGCTGCGTGACCGACCCCGAGATTCCGCCGAACCACGGCTGTTACCGCCCCATCACAATCGAGACGCCCGAGCGGAGCATCGTCGACCCCGAACCGCCCGCGGCCGTCGTCGGCGGGAACCTCGAGACGTCACAGCGGGTGACCGACGTCGTCCTCGGCGCGTTCGCGGAGGCGGACGTCTCGCGCGTGCTCGCGGGGTCACAGGGGACGATGAACAACGTCACCTTCGGCGGGACCGACCCGCGGGACGGGTCGCCGTACGCCTTCTACGAGACGCAGGGGGGTGGCTTCGGCGGCCGCGAGGGGAGAGACGGGATGGACGGCGTCCACGTCCACATGTCGAACACGATGAACACGCCCGTCGAAGTGCTGGAGACGGCGTACCCCCTCAGCGTCGAGCGGTACGAACTGCGACCCGACTCGGGCGGAGCGGGACAGTACCGCGGGGGCCTCGGCCTCCGTCGGGACATCCGGGTCCGAGACCACACGGCGACGTTCTCGCTGTTGGCCGACCGACAGCGACACGCGCCGTACGGACTCGTCGGTGGCGACGACGGCGAACCGGGCGCAGCCTATCGAATCGACGACGAGGGTGAGCGACGCCTCCCCGGGAAGTCGACCCACGACCTCCCGGCGGGCGTGACGGTGAGCCTCCGGACCCCCGGCGCGGGTGGGTACGGCCCACCGACGGAACGCGACCCGGCGTCGCTGGCCGTGGACCTCAGACTGGAGAAGGTGTCCGAGGCGGCCGCGCGGGACGCCTACGGCGACCCGCTCGTCGACGCCGCGCTCGAGTCGCTCGACGACTGAGCGTCGAGGGGGCGATCGACGGAGGCGCCGCACTTTTTGCCGCTCGCGTCCCTCCGGTGGGCGTGGTCCGTCGGACGCACTACTGCCGGCGCTGCGGGGCGGCCATCGACCCCGGTGACGTCTACAGCGCAGTCGACGTCCTCGACGCCGAGGGACGCCTCCGCGAACTCCTCTGTCGCGCCTGCGGGGCCGACCTCCGGGCGTTCGTCGCGGGCGACGGGGACGGCGGGGACCGAGAGACGGGGGCCGCCGGGACGGAACCCGGGGACGAGAACGGGTGAGTTCGTGGGAGATACCCACCTTTTTGTCGCTCTCGGCCCTTCGACGGACATGGTCGACCAACACGTCGAACTCGGGGTCCCACAGCAGATACTCGACTCGCTCCCCGACAGCGAGGGGGACGCGGCACAGGACATGAAGCAGGCGGTGGCCGGGCTAGAGACACGGCTCAACCGGGCCATCGACTCGGCCGAATCGGAGTCGGAGGCGGCGGGATACGCCGTCGACGTGCTCGAACGGCTCGAGGACGACCTCGAACGGTACGACGAGTTCGTCCCCGAGCTGCGGGCGTGGGGACAGTCCCCCATCTACGCCATCGCCTGGCGCAACCTCCAGGCCGACCTCGTGCTCCAGATACACGAACACGACTGGCTCTCCGGCCACATCGACCGGGAGCGCAACCACCGTCTCGTCGAGGACGGCATCCGGTTCGGGAAGCGGTAGCGCCTCCGCGCCTTCTCCGCCCGAACCGAGCGACCGAGGTGAGACACCGACTGGCACGCGCCGTCGGATAGTGTACGTGTATTTATACGTCGTGGGCGGATACTCCCTCGGTTATGAAATCCACCCACACGGGAGTATCGACGCGGCGCGCGGTCGTCCGCGGACTCACAGGCCTCGGAACCGCCGGCCTCGTCGGCACCGCCGGCTGTCTCGGTGGGTCGTCGACGCCGGGAGCGGGGGGGGGGGGCCC
>NZ_JBEPXO010000039.1:29966-33963 GCF_041641895.1 Salinigranum sp.
CGACTGCTACCGCCGCCCCGACGGCCGCCCCGTCCGCGGGCGCCGACGCCGCCTCGGTCGAAGCCGACTGCAGTACCGTCCCGTCGTCGCTCGCTCCGTTCGACGGCACCGACGCGGGCGTCGAGTTCTCCGTCGCGTTCGACGTCCCGAACGGAGCGGGGTACACGCTCGAAGCCGGCGAGACGGCCGTCGAGCGAGTCGCCACCGCCTACTTCAGACCCGACGGGACGGCGTCGAACATGGACTGGGACTTCTACGTCGACGTCACGGAGTCGGTCGACACCTACGGTGACCTCGGCACGATGTACCCCGACGCCGTCGAGGCGTTCACTCTCGACTACGCCGGAACGACGGTTCCGGTCCGTCATCAAGCCATAACCGACGACCAGGACGTCTGGGTCATGGCCCTCCCGCAGGACGGGGCGTTCCGGTCCGTACAGGTGAGTTCGTCGGTGATGCCCGGCCAGTTCGGCTGTCACGACGTGATACGTGAGATAGCGGCGGGCGTGGCACAGAGCGTCCGGCCACGCTGACGCCACCGGGCCACCGGGAGCGTGACCGACGCGGGGTCGCTCCCGTGGCGTCGGGCCGCCGGGCGAGACGTCCGTCCGCAGTGGACGTGTTTTTACTCGAGCACCCCGTACGACCGTCCATGCAGGTCACGCTGAAGTTCTTCGCCACCTTCCGGGAGATAGTCGGCTCGAAGACGGTCGACCGCGAGTTCGAGGAGGGAGCCACCGTCGGTGAGGTGCTCACCGCGCTCGAGACAGAGTACGACGACCTCGTGGGCGAACTCCTCGTCGACGGCGACCTCAAGCCGCAGATCAACGTCCTGAAGAACGGCCGCGAGGTGCTCCACATGGAGGGCATCGAGACGCGGTTGGAGGAGGGCGACACGCTGAGCGTCTTCCCACCGGTCGCCGGCGGGTGTCGATGAGCGTGCGGGTCGAACGGTCGTTCCGGGGAATCTCCCAGCGCCTCGCGACTCACTACCTGACGAACCTCGGCGGGCAGGAGGTCGAACCCGGCCGGGTCGTCGGCGAGGACTGGGAAGCGTCGCTGTCGGAGTCGAAGACGTCGGTCGGACCGACGCTGACGCTCAACGAGGTCGACGTCGCCTTCGAGGGCGACGAGGAGACGCTCGAACCACTCGTCGAGCGGTTCGCCCAGAAGGCGATGCGCGCCGGGGGGTGACGGGATGGTGAGCGGCGACCCGCTCGACGGACAGGTGTTGATACTCGCGGCCGCGAAGGCGAGCGTCCCCGCCGGGCGCCTGCCCGACCTGGTCGACCAGGTGCAGGCTGACCTCGGCCCCCGCCTCAAGGCGTACCGTCGGGCGTACGAGGCCGTCTACGAGTCCGCCGAACGGTGGGTGTTCCTGGTTCCCCTCGACCACTGGGAGACCGTGGGCGACCGCCTCGGGTTCACGACCCGCGAGCGCGAGGCGGTCCGTCGGGCGCACGAGGAACAGCTCAGACGGGTCGGCAGCGAGGAGGACCGCCGCGAGGAGTTCGAGAGCGCACTCGAGATTCGGAGCGCGGTGGTCGTCGGCGTCGAAGCGGAGTAGGGGCGACGACGCCACACCACGGGTCGGAAGGAGACAGAACAGAAGAGAACGGAACGGAGCGGAACGGAAAACGGTTTCTCTCCCGCCCGCAGTCGAGTGAACACAGTGAACCTGCCCCGTCTTCCACCGACGGCCCGAGCAGGGGTTCGCGCGTCACTCCCGCTCGTCGTCGGCGTCGTCCCGTTCGGCCTCGTGGCGGGCGTCGCGGCAGTCGACGCCGGTCTCTCGCCTCTCGCCGCGTTCGGGATGTCCGTCGTCGTCTTCGCGGGTGCCTCCCAGCTGGCCGTCATCGACCTCCTCGGACGCGACGCGTCGCTCGTCGTCGTCGTCCTGACCGGCGTCATCATCAACCTCCGGATGCTGATGTACTCGGCCTCCATCGCCCCGTACTTCCAGCGGTACCGCACACGCTGGAAGGCCGTCCTCGCGTACTTCCTGACCGACCAGGCGTACGCCGTCGCCGTCGCCCGGTTCCAAGCCCGGGTAGGCGAGGAGGGTGAGGACGGCGAGCGAGCGGAGGCCGGCGAGACGGACGGCGGACACGACGACGGGCGACGCGACTACTTCTACCTCGGCGTCGCCGCGAGCATCTGGGTCGTGTGGGTCGTCGCCACGGCGGTCGGAATCGGCGTCGGACGCGGCCTGCCGGACGCATGGGGGCTGGACTTCGCCGTGCCGCTCGTCTTCCTCGCGCTGCTCGTCCCGCGTCTCGAAGACGGCGAGACGGCTGCCGCGGGGGTCGTCGCCGGCCTCGTCGCCCTGTTCGGCAGTGGCCTCCCGTACGAACTCGGCCTGCCGCTGGCCGCGGTGGTCGGCGTCGGCGTCGGCCTCGTCGTCGAGGAGGTGCGCGACCGGTGAACGCGCTGGTCGCGCAGACCACGTACGGTCCGGCGAGCGTGTGGGCCGTCATCGTCGCCGTCGGCGTCTGCACCTTCGGCATCCGCCTGTCGTTCATCTACCTGTTCAGCCGCATCGACAGCGTGCCGCCGCGGGTGACGCAGGCGCTCCGGTACGTCCCCGCTGCGGTGCTCGCCGCCCTCGTCGTCCCGGCCGTCGTCTCCGTCGAGCCATCCCTGACCGGGACGCTCACTGCCGACCGCTTCCTCGCCGGGTGCGTGGCGGCGCTCGTCGCCTGGTACACGGAGGACGTCACGGCGACTATCGTCGTCGGGCTGGTGGCGCTGTGGGTGGTGCGGTTCGTCGTGCCGGTGTGAACGGAGGCGAGCGACACCCCGAGGCGGACGGGGCCGACACTCCGAAAAACCGGAAAAAACGCTCAATACGTCAGCGAGGGTATAGGTACGTGCTATCATGAGTCACGAGCGGCGGCGACCGAACAGTCCGAGAGCTATCCGGCTCACGTTCACGAGCGACGAGGGGGGCCTGAAGCTAGTGAACGCGAGGCGGTTGTCGATGCAAGCTCCGCCGGGAGAACGAACCGACACTGACGAGCGGGACGACCGGGTGGGAGGCTGGGTCGAGGTCCAGGGCAGCAACGGCAACGTGCTGTACCGACGGCGGATGCGGCCACCGGCCGAGGACGCCGAAGTGCCCGACGGGGCGGGGACGCTCAGGCGGGTTCCGACTCGCGCGTCGAGACTCGTGAGCGTGCTCGTTCCCGACGTCGAAGGTGCTCGGCGGGTGGTACTCCGCGAGCGACGGCCGAAAGGCAAGCAGCGGGAGAAACCCGACGTGGTCGACCACGCGTCTGTCTCACTCGAAGCGGTCGAAGGCGACGACACGCTCGACGGCGACCTTCCGACCGGTGACGACGACTCGTCGTCCCCGGAGGAGCGATAATGGGGACGAACGACGGGCGGGTTCTCGGACTGACGAAGATATTCGACTCCGGGCTTCCAGAGCACCGCTGGAACCTCGTCGTCGTCGCAGAGGGATACACCGCGAGCGAACAGGCACAGTTCCAGTCGGACGCACAGGACCTCCTCGACGGACTCCTCGACACGGCCCCCTTCGACGAGGACGAAGTCGCCTGCGCGATGAACGTCTACCGACTCGACGTCGAGTCCGACGAGTCGGGTGCCGACGACCCCGACTGCAACGGACAGGGGTCCGACACGTTCGTCGACACGTACTTCGACGTCTCGTTCTGTGGAGACGGGGCCACGTATCGTCTCATGTTCGGGGACGAGCTACACACGATGGTCACCGTCGACGATCTCTTCCCGGAGTGGCACCAGATCGCGGTCGTCGTGAACTCGCCGATTCGAGGTGGTGCGGGCGGCACCATCGCGTGGACGAGTACTGGTGGTGCGGACTGGCGCGACGTCTTCATTCACGAACTCGGCCACTCGGCGTTCGAACTCGCCGACGAGTACGACTGCCAGACGTGCGTAGCGGACGAGCAGGGCCGGGACAACTACACGGGTGGGGAGCCGGTCGAACCCAACGTGACGGCCGAACCCGACCCGG
>NZ_JBEPXO010000040.1:0-17616 GCF_041641895.1 Salinigranum sp.
TTTCAGCTATATAGTAAAAAGTTTGATACATCGTCCGTCGAATCCCGCTAGTCGATGGAGCACGGGTCGGGTCGGGTAGTGACGTCGTCGCGTGGGTTCGTTCTCGCCACCCTCGCCGTGGGCGCGGCTCTCGCGCGAGTGTCGTGGGGGGGTCTCCAGCCTCCCGTCGGTGACTTCCTCGGCCAGAACGTGTCACTCGGGTGGATTTTCGGGGCGGGGTCGGTTCTGTCGGCCGTCGGCGTCGGCCTCGAGTACCTCCTCGTCTGGTCGCTCGTCTTCTTCACACTGCCCGAACTGTATCCGGAGCGGGCACGCGAGTTGACGTCCACCCTCCCGTACCGAGTCGGCGTGGCCGGGCTCACGGCGGTGACGGCGGCGCTCGTGGGACGCGTCGTCTCCGGGTCCGTTTCGCCGGTCGTCTTCGTCGGCCTGGTCGCGGTGACGCTCGTCGTCACCGCCGTCACCACCTCCTGGACGAACAGCTGGCAGTTCACGACGCCGTACGTCAGCCCCACCTTCGCGGTGCTGTCGTCGTTCGTCCCGACGGACCGACTGACGGACGGCGCGACGCTGTTCCAGACGGCCAGGACCGACCCACGCGCACGGGTGGGCCTCCAGACGCTCTTCGGCCTCGTCACTGCCGGGTTCGTCCTCGTGACAGGGACGCTCCTCGCACTCCCGACGTTCGCGTTTCCCGCGCTCGAACTGCTCGTCCTCGGCGGACTCGCTGTCGTCGCCGGGCGGCGCCTGTTCGGGCTCCTGCCGACGACGTGGCGGCTCCGGTGGCGGCGGACGGCGAGGCGTCTCGAGGAGACGACGTGGGTGCTCCGGAGCCTCCTGACGTCGCTCCGGGGGATGGCGGCGACGCTGCTCGTCACCTCGGGGTTCCTCCTCGGCGCCAGCGTCACGGTCCTCGCCGTCGCCGTCGCCGCCTCCGCGACCCGACGGAGCCTCTCGTTCGGAGCGACGCTCTCGCTGGCGCCGTCGGGCGTTCTCACCGAGTGGTTCGTCGTCGTCGCGCTGGTAGCGTACGCGGCGACGGTCGGACGGTTCTGGACGCGAGCGGCGCGGTGGCTCCCGTCGCTGGCAAAGTCGGGGTGGCGAGGACGCGCGGAGACGCCACGCCTCGACGCCGGACTCGACCGACCGCCGGGCGTCCTCGTCCCGCAGGCACTGGCGCTCGTGGCCGCGATGTTCGTTCTCTACCCCAGCGGGGCGCCCGGGTCGAACCCGCTCCCCGTCGCAGCGATGGTCGCGACGGCGGCGCTGACGGCACTCTCGGTCGCACCGCGTCGGGTGCTCGGGCGGCCGCCGCTGGACCGCGTCGCCGCGCGACTGCCGCGCGTGCCGGACCACCTCGCGCTCCCGACGGCGTTCGTCGTCCAGTGGCTCGGCACGTCGGTCGCACTCGTCACGCTCCCCGGAACGGGCCTCGCGACAGTCGCCCCGACGACGGTGTTCGTCCTCGTGGTCGCACTCGGCGGCTACTTCGCGGCGGCGGTCCGCAGCCGACTCGCCCGGACCCGCCAGCGGGACGTCGAACTGGCGTACCTCGTCGTCCTCGCCGCGGCGGCGGCACTCCTCGTGTGGGTGACAGAGCAGTCGGTGCGTGGACTCCTGTTCGGCTGACCGAGACGGGGTCAGCCCAGCGCCGCGACGGGTGAAATCCAGATGACGAGTTCGCCGTCGCGCTTGATGATGCCCTCGATAGATGGGTCGTTGTCGAGCGGCGGCTTCTCAACGTCGTTCATCGAGACGCGGACGACCTGGTACACCTCGTCGACGACCCAGCCGATGGCGGCGTCGTCGTCGAAGCCGCCGGAGTCGAAGATGATGATGCGCTTCGCTTCGCTGTCCTCGCGGATGTTCAGGAGGCTCTTCGGGTTGACGATGGAGGTGGTCCGACCGCGGAGGTCCATCACGCCATCGACGTAGTGGGGCGCGTTCGGGACTGTCGTGAGCGACCCCTTGTCGACGATTTCGGAGACGTAGTCGATGTCGACACAGTACGTCTCGGACCCGAGTTTGAACTCGAGCACCTGAATCTCGGTCGCGCTCTCGGCCTCCTCGCCGTCGTGCGCCGTCGGCTGTGGGTTCGTGGGAGTCTTCTGCGAGTGCATGGTTTGCCTGTCGGACGCGTCGGCGCGTCTGTTGTCGGTGAGTCGGTGAGTCGTTATGTAAACCTACCTCCCGTGTTATCACAACTGATTGCTGCCGAGGTGCGTTTATGTAGCGTATCGCCGAAGGTCGGACAGAGATGCGAACCGGACCGACACGTCGGGCGCTCGCGGGCGGTGGCCGACACATGGTGTGTGCGAGCGAGGGGTGTCGATGAGCGCGAGGGCCGGGGGGACCCGGGCAGTCGTCGTCGACGACTCCCGGTTCATGCGGACACTCATCACGAAACTCCTCGAGGAGGGCGGCGTCGACGTCGTCGCGGACGCGGCCGACGGCGAGGTGGCCGTCGACGTCGTCGCCGAACACGCCCCCGACGTGGTGACGATGGATATCGAAATGCCGCGGAAGAACGGTATCGAGGCGGTCGAAGACATCATGTCGACCTGTCCGACGCCCGTCCTGATGCTGTCGGCCCACGCCGAGGAGAACGCCGACGTCACCTTCGAGGCACTCGACCGCGGCGCCGTCGACTTCGTCACGAAGCCGGGCGGCGAGGTGACCTCGGAGATGCCCCGCGTGAAGCGCGAACTGGTCGACAAGGTCCGGTCGGCCGCCGCCGTCGACCTCGAAGCGCGCGGGAGAACGGTCTCACCGACGCGTCCGGCACAGGCGTCTGCTCGCGGAGGGGCCGCCGGCGCTGCAGTCGCCTCGGGGCCGCTCCCCGAGGGCGGGACGGTCATCGTCGGTGCGTCGACGGGCGGGCCGAACGTGGTCGAGGACGTCCTCGCCGCGCTCCCGCGGCAGGCCGACCTCCGAATCCTCGTCGTCCAGCACATGCCGGAGGGGTTCACCGGACGGTTCGCGAAACGACTCGACGGTCGTTGCGACTACGAGGTCCGGGAAGCACGCGACGGCGAGCGAGTCGGTCCGGGACAGGTGCGGGTGGCTCCCGGCGGGTCGCACCTGTTCGTCGACGACGACAGAGCCGACCGACTCCGCCTCCGACTCCGCGGCGGTGACCGCCTCCACGGCGTCAAACCGGCCATCGACCACACCATGTCGTCGGCCGCCGAGGTGGTGCGCGGCCCACTCACGACGGTCCTCCTCACGGGGATGGGTCGCGACGGCGTCGACGGCATGGGCGCGGTCAGGCGGGCGGGCGGGAAGACCATCGCACAGGACGAAGCGACGTCGGCGATATTCGGTATGCCGAAACGGGCCATCGAGGCGGGTCACGCGGACGAGGTCCTCCCCGCACACGGCATCGCCGAGGGTATCTTGAACACACTGAGGAACTAACATGGACGACGAACTCTACCAGGCGTTTATCACTGAAAGCGAAGAGAGCATCACACAACTCAACAACTCGTTGCTCGCGCTGGAGTCGAACCCCGAAGACACCGAGGCGATCGACGACATCTTCCGGCGCGCACACACCCTGAAGGGCAACTTCGGCGCGATGGGGTTCGACACCGCCGCGCGGGTCGCTCACGCCGTCGAGGACCTCCTCGACGAGGTCCGGCAGGGCGGACTCGAGGTCACGCCCGAGCGGATGGACCTCGTCTTCGAGGGCGTCGACCTCATCGTCGACATCCTCCACGACATCGAGAAGAACGGCGAGACGAGCATCGACCCCGACGAGACCGTCACGGCGCTCAGAGCGGCAGCGGAGGGGAAAGACGCCGACGACGGGGGAATCGACGACGGTTCGGACGAAGGGGAAACGCCGGCCGACGCCTCGGTCGAGGGAGCCAGTGACGCCGACGACGTCGAAGACGTCGGCGACATGAGCGACCTGGTCGACGACGGCGGGGACGAGACCGACGACGACCTCCCCACAGAACGGGCCCAGCACATCGACGCGGCGAGAGAGACCATCCCGTCCGCGGAACTGTCGGGGTACGGCGCGCTCCACCACGTCGACGTGACGCTCGCGACGGGCGACATGAAGAGTGTCGACGCGGGCCTGTTCCTCGACGGGATTCCCGACGACGTGACCGTCGCCGGCGCGATTCCCTCGTTCGAGGCGGTCCGCGAGGGAGACTTCGACGACCGCGTCCAGCTGTTCGTCGCGGACGCCGACGACGCCGGAACGGTCGCCGAGACGTTCGCCGACCTCTGGGCCGCCTCCGACTGTACCGTCACCGACGTGTCGACGGCCATCACCCGCGCCGGCGGGACGCTCGGCGGGGGCGACGCCGAGGGTGGCGCGACAGCCACGGAGGCCGACCCCGACGGCGAACCGGGCGACGAGGCCGTCGGGGGCGAGACGGGGTCGACGTCGGGCAGCGCCGAACCGGAACGGAGCATCGCCGAGGTGAAGTCCGTCCGCGTCGACGTCGACCAGCTGGACGAGCTGCACGAACTCGTCGAACAGCTCGTCACCTCCCGCATCAAGCTCCGGCAGGCCATCGGCGAGGACGCGACGAACGGCGTCGACACGCTCGACGAACTGGACAAGATCTCCTCGAACCTCCAGAACACGGTGATGGACATGCGGCTCATCCCGCTGGAGAAGGTGTTCGACAAGTTCCCGCGACTCGTCCGTGACCTCGCGCGCGCGGAGGACAAGCGAGTCGACTTCCGCGTCGAGGGGGCGGACATCGAACTCGACCGGACCATCCTCGACGAGATCTCCGACCCGCTGATGCACGTCCTCCGGAACGCCGTCGACCACGGCATCGAACCGCCCGAAGAGCGCGTCGAGGCCGGGAAGCCCGAACAGGGGGTCGTCACGCTCTCGGCCCACCGCGAACACGACACCGTCGTCATCGAGGTGTCGGACGACGGCGGCGGCCTCGACGTCGACCGCATCCGCGAGAAGGCCGTCTCGAAGGGACTCACCTCCACGGAGGCCGTCTCGGCGCTCCCCGACGAGGAGGTGTTCGACTACGTCTTCCACCCCGGCTTCTCGACGAACGACGAGATCACCGACGTCTCGGGCCGGGGCGTCGGGATGGACGTGGTGAAGACCACCGTCGAGGCGCTCGACGGGTCGGTGTCGGTCGACTCGACGCTCGGCGACGGGACGACGTTCAAAATCAGGCTGCCGGTCTCGGTCGCCATCATCAAGGTGCTGTTCGTGCTGATCGGCGACCGGCAGTTCGGCGTCCCGATCAAGTACATCGACGAGGTGGCCCGCGAGGACCGCGTCGACACAATAAACGGCGACGAAGTCGTCGTCCACGACGACCGGGTCTACCCACTCATCCGCCTGCGGGACGCTCTCGGCGTCGTCGAGGAGCGGCCGGAGACGGGGATGGTCGTCCGCATCCGCCCGCAGGACCGTCAGGTCGCGCTGTGGTGTGACGGCGTCACCCGTCAGGAGGAAGTCGTCGTGACGCCGCTGCAGGGGCCGCTCTCGGACTCCGAGGGCCTCTCCGGGACGGCCGTCATCGGCGACGGCAACGTCATTCCGATCCTCGACATCGGCACGCTCTCCGGCCCCGACACGGGCGGCACCTCGCGACCGTACAGCGAAGTGGCTGCCGCCGACGGTGGGAGGACAGACTGATGGCTGCGAGCAGGGGTCGGGGCTTCGACCGACTCCTCGCGTACATCGAGGAGTCGATGGGCTTCGCCACGTCGATGTACAACGACGCGTACCTCGACCGGCGGATCTCCGCGCGGATGCGACGGAACGACGCCGACGGCTACCACGCGTACCAGCGGCTCCTAGAGAGCGACGACGACGAACAGCAGGCGCTGCTCGACACGCTGTCCGTCAACGTCACGTCGTTCTTCCGCAACCCCGACGTGTGGGAGGCGCTCCGACCGGTGCTGCGAGACCTCACCGCCGACGGGCGGACGAAGGTGTGGAGCGCGGCCTGTTCGGACGGGCGCGAGGCGTACTCGCTGGCGATGCTCGCGCACGACGACCCACAGGTGCGGGAGGACCGGATTCGCATCGTCGGTACGGACATCAAACGGGAAATTCTCCGGAAGGCCACCCGTGGCGAGTACCACGCCTCCGAGACCAACGACCTGGCGGAGCAGTTGGCTCCCATCGGCGACTACGAGCGCTACGTCGAACGCGAGGGCGACACGTACCGCGTCTCACGGGCGCTGCGGCGGATGGTCGACTTCCGCCGGCACGACCTCATCAGGGAGTCGCCGCCGGCCGAGTTCGACCTCGTGCTCTGTCGAAACCTCTTCATCTACATCGACTCCGACGCGAAACGCGCCGTGTTCGAGACGCTTGGCTCCGGACTCCGCCCGGGCGGCTACCTCACTATCGGGATGACGGAGACGGTCCCCGCGAACTGTCGGTCATGGTTCGAACCGGTCGAGAAGCGCCTCCGGATCTATCGCAGCGTCCGCTGAAGATGAAGCAGGGTGAGTACAAACTGTCCGACACGCACGGCCGGTTCCTCAGAGCCGAGCGGAACGGCCGGGAGATACAGGACGCCGCGTGGGCCGCGGGCCGTATCCTCCTGTCGAACAGACGACTCATCCTCGCGGGCAAGGGCGGCAAGCAGACCATCCCACTGGCGGCCATCGAGGGAATCGAGGGACGGTACGACGTCAACCAGGACGTCGCGAGCGTCGCGGACTACATCTCGCTTCGCGTCCCGAGCGGGGTCATCCTCGTCGCACCGAAGGAGTTCGAGGAGTTCGAACACGAGTTCTACGGGGCGGTGTTGAACGAGGGGACCTTCCTCGCTCGTCACCCGGCCGTCGAGGGCGGCGTCGTCCAGAACACCGAGTGGGAACGCGCCCGGTTGAAGGTCGAAGAGGAGGCCGTGAGCATGGCCACCGTCAGTGGGACGTTCGTCGAGATCCGTCTCGACGACATCGGCGACATCACCACGGGACGCCGAACCATCATCGACGACAGCCGTCTGGTCGTCGAGGTCGAACACTCCGACGAGGAGACGAGCGTCCAGACGTACATCGCCGGGCCGGACCGGCAGATGTCCTTCCTCGAGTCGCTGCTCCGCAAGGGCGAAGAGCAGTCGGAGGTGTCGCTCGATCTCTCCGAGACCGACAAGCAGGTGCTCACGGCGTTGTACTCGGGCGTGTCCCCGTTCGACATCCCCTCGTTCCTCGGTGTCGACGTCGACGAGGTCGAAGAACTGTACGTCCGACTCATCGACCACAACGTCCTCAACGAGGTCCGGATCAGACACGAGGTGACGCTCAACGCTCGCGGGCGGAGCATCGCGAGCGACGTGATCTCCGACCAGTGAGGACGCGACGGGTTCCACGCTCCCTCGACGAGCTAGCTTCTGACCCAATCGGCGAGAGCGGTGTCGCCGCCCGATTACGCCTCCCAGTTGTAGAGGGCGTCGAGGTAGATCTCGCGGACGTCGTCTTCGGTCACGGGGCGGGGGTTACACCGGAGGAGACGCTCCTGTGAGTCGACCGTCCGGGCGGCCAGCCAGTCGACGTCGTCCGCCGTGACGCCAGCGAGTTCCGCGAGGCCGCTCGGGAGTACGTTCAGATCCCGCTGGAGCTGGACGTACTCGTCTCTGAGGGCCTCGGCGGCCTCGTGGTCCGCCATCCCGGTCGTCTCGACGCCGAACAGTTCCGCCACCTCTGCGAACCGCCCGGGGTCGCTCGCGGCGTTGTAGCCGATCGTGCTCGCCGGAGTCAGGACTGCGATGGTCTCCCCGTGTCTGGTGTGGTACCGATTGCTGACCGGGTAGGCCATCGCGTGACAGAGGCTCGCGCCCGCCGTGAGCCCGGAGATAGCGCCGAACAGCGCGCCCAGGAGCATGTTCTCGCGCGCCTCGAGGTCGTCGCCGTTGTGGACGGCGCGGCGGACGTGTCCGGAGAGGAGCCCGATGGCCCGGCGCGAGAACAGTTCGGTCAGCGGCGTCCGCCCGGCGTACACCGGCCGCGTGCCGGGGTCCGTCGCGCGCAGCAGCGAGTCGTACGCGTGCGTGGTGTACCCCTCGATAGCGTGGCCGAGCGCGTCCATGGCGGTACGAGCGGTGAGTTCCGGCGACAGCGTCGTCGTCAGCGTCGGGTCGAGGACCGCGGCGTCCGCCCGGAGGTGGTAGCTGGAGATGCCCTCCTTGATTTCCTCGGCCGGGACCGAGAGGATGGCCACGGGGGAGATTTCCGAGCCAGTGCCCGCCGTGGTCGGGACGAGCACCAGCGGTGGCCCCGACGCCGTCAGCGGCTCGCCCGACCCGGTCGGTTCGGCGACGTAGTCCAGCGGGCTCCCGCCGTTCGCGACGACGGCCCGCGTGGCCTTCGCCGTGTCCATACAGCTCCCGCCCCCGAGGCCGACGTAGAAGTCGTAGCCGTCGTCGGTCTCGTCCCTGACGAACGCGGCGCACGCCTCGATCGCCTCGACGGAGGGCTCGCGCTCGCTGTCATCGTAGACGTCGACGGCGAACCCCGCGTCCGCGAGGTGACTGCCGACCCGGTCGGCGTGGCCGGCCGCGACGAGGTCGTCGTCGGTGACGACCAGTCCCCGGGCGTCCGCGTCGACGCCGAGGTCCCGAAGCTGGAACGCGAGTTCGTCGACGGCGTGGCTGCCAAACCGGATCTCCGGGACGTCGATGTGCCAGACGCTCTCGGCGGCCAGTTCGTGTGGGTCGGCCGAGACCGAGCGGTCGTACGGCACTCAGCCCCACCTCCACGCGTCGATTCTTCCCCGAGCACCGCTGTGACCGGGCGCGGCCGTCACGCGACGCGTCCGTTCGGTGACGGGTCGTGTCCGACGGGGGCGGTACGGTCCGAGGCGGCGTCGGGCTTGCATGCGTGGTAATAGCAATCAATCGTGATAAACGCCTCGGCGCAGTCGCCAGTCGCGTCGACGCGTCGACGTGGCGCCGGCCCGCGCCGCGGTCAGAAGTTGACGTCCTCGAACCGTTCGTTGATGAGGAACTGTGCATGCGGTGTGAGGTCGTGTGGCGGGTCGACGTTCTCGATGAGGCCGTCCTCGTGGAGCGACTCGAGGTGGCCGTCGAGTTCGTCCTCCTCGAGTCCCAGCATCGGAGCGAGGTCGACTTCGCTCCCGGTCCCGGCGACCGAGTACATCCCGACGAGGACCTCGAACGCGCCGTCGGAGACGTCGAGGTTCCGCACGTCGGAGACGAGGTAGTGGTACATCTGCCGGAGGTAGCGCCCGAGGATGTTCATCTTCCGTCGCGACGCCATCGACACCTCGGTCGTGACGGTCTGGTCTTGGGTGACGTGCTGGACCGAGAGGACGAGCCGTTTCTCCTCGAGGACCGTCCGTTCGAGCACCTCGAAGAAGACGATGTTTCCGAGGTTGATGCTGAACACCTCGTCGCTGAGCGTCAAATCCTCCGTGCCGGGGAAGGAGACACGGTCGGTTTCGAGTCGGAGGCCGACTTCGCGGACGGGTTCGTCCTGGATGCGCCCCCCGACCTTCGCCGGATGTTTGAGCGCGACCGTCGACCCTCTGAGCGTCGCCCGGTAGAGGAGTACCGAGAACTTCTCGATGGTCTCACGGTCCCCCCCGACGACCGTCGTCCGCTGGACGCCGTTGACGACGTACCCCACCATCACGGTGTGGTCGAAGAACTCCTCGACCTCCGGCGGGACCTGCCCGACGGCGACGTCGAACACCGAAGTGAGCGGGACGACGGTCTTCGAGTCCGACGTCGCGAGGATGAGCCGCCGGTCGCTCATCAGCACGCGGCCCTTCAGCGGCTCGAACGTCCCCGAGCCGCCGGCGACGAAGTTGGCGACGAAGTCGACGACGATGGTCTCGCCGGACTTGGTCCGTCTGAGCTTCCGACGCGCCCGTTCCTCGGCCTTCACGGCCTCCGTCGCGGCCTGCTGTTTCCGTTCGCTCTCGGTCGTCTGGGCGGTCGTGCTCGTGTTCGAGGTCTGTGGGACGTCGCTCATACGGAGATCAGTGCTCCCGCGAGGTGTGAGGTCACGACGGCGAGGATGCTGCCGATCCACGCCAGCGCGACGAAGTGGAGATAGGAGTTCGCCTTGTGACCACCGTCGACGACGCGGATCATCAGCGAGGACAGCAGCGCGTTGAACAGGATGATGAGCGTCAGGAGGTACTCGATGGTCGGCACGTCGTAGACGCCCGCGTGGATGATGGTCCCGACGTTCGTCCCGGTGAGGTCCATCTGGGTGGAGATGTCGACGAGAATTTCGACGACCTCCAGACCGATGAAGAACGCGAACGCCGCGGAGGCAGTGATGCCGTAGAGGACGCCGATGAGCGTCACGGTCGCCTGCTGACGCTGGCGGCGGAGCTGCAGCACCTCGTTCATGTTCCGGCTGATGAGCTCACCGAGCTGCTTCGGGCTCCCGCCCATCTGCCGACCGACGAGGTACATCTCCGAGAACTTCTGGATGAGGTACGACCCGCTCTCGGCGGTGAAGTAGAACCACGCCCGCGTGGGCTCGATACGCATCTTCAGCCGGGTGTACAGCCGGTTCACGTCGGCCGAGAGAGTCCCGAAGTCCTTCTTCCGGAGCGTCTGCAACACCGCGGAGGTGGTCGCCTGCTTCGCGCTCTCCGAGGAGCCGAGCGCGCGGATGAACCCGGGGAACTCGCTGTCCCGACCCTTGATGGAGTTCTCCTGACGGCGCGCGAGGATGCCCGGAATCGCCAGCGGTGTCAGCGGGGCCGCCATCAGGAGCGGGATGGGCACGTCGGTGAGGACGCCGCGCATCACCCGTCCGACGGGCGTGATACCGAACGTCCCCAGCGCGAGCGCGAGGATGAGTATCATCGAGAGACCGACGGCGCCGTAGAGGCTGATGTCGACCTGGCGGACGGGCTTCGTCCGGTACTCCTCCTGGAGATACCAGAGCGGGTCGTACGGCGACATCGTCCGCATGACGACGTAGAAGCCCAGCTGGACGAAGACGAACATGACGATGACGGCGAGGATGGTCATCGTGGCGTCCATCCCCGTGAGGATGGGGAGGACGATGGCGTTGATGAGCGCGAACGTCATCGAGAGGATCATCGAGAGGTAGAGGTCTTTCATCACCTCGATGTTCTCCAGCGCACCTTCGTAGACGGTGATGTACGACTGGATCATCGCCTCCTGCTCGCCGAGGAGGAAGTCGTCGATGCCCTGGCCGGCGTTCAGCGAGTACGCGAGGCGGTCGAGGAAGTCAGCCATCGGTTTCGACGGCACCTCCCGGGCACGTCGCTTGCACGCGTCGTCGAGCGACTGGTTCCACGTGTCGACGAGCTGGACGATGCGGTTCATCTCCGTCGCCAGTTCGCCGTACTCCTGTTCGCGTGCGAGTGCACGGAACACCTCGACGCGGTCGATGTTCGTCGTCGACAGCACCGTCATGTGGGTGATGAGCAGGTGGAGCTGGTTCTCGAGGCCGCGCCGCTGTTGTTCGACGAGGAGGCGCGGGTAGAGCAGCGCGGTGGCCAGGAGGAGCATCCCCAGGAAGAAGACTGGGAGACGGACCAGGAGCGGGAGCGGGAGCACGACTGCCGCGAGCGTCAACAGCAGGAAGAACAGCACGGCCGGGGAGACCACCAGGAGAAGATACCGTTCGATACGCATCGGCATCCGCTGGTAGGAGTCCCAGACGGAGTCGGTGAACTCCTTGAGCCGGGCGGTTCCTGTCGCGACGGTCGTGTTCTGTCCCATCTGTCATCGTCTCACGGAGGCCATATCGAAGGGGAGGCCCTCCACCCCGTCGCGCTGGAAGTCGCGGATGACCTCGTTCACGTCGTGGTAGCCGAGGATGTTCTCCTGGATGGAGCGCCGGATAATCTCCGCGCGGAACTCGATGTCCTCGTATATCTTGCGCGTGTCCGAGTAGCCGAGGAGCGCAGCGACTTTCTCCTCCATGATGTAGGAGTTGTTCATCCCCTGGAAGACGATCTCGTCCTCGACGGGGTCCCAGTAGAACACCTCGCGGGTGACGACCCCGCCCATCTCCTTCGAGTACCCCTCGATTTCGACGACGCTCGTCACCCGCCGGAGGATGTCGTCCCCTCTCCGGACGCGGTTCTGGAAGAGCGCGATGTCGGCGTTGTCCATGAACGTCTCGGGGACGTTGATCGGGTCCCCGGTGAACCGCTGGATCATCGAGACGATGTCGCTCGCGTGGAAGGTGAGGATGACCGGGTGGCCGGTCTGAGCCGCCTGGAACGCCATCCGCCCCTCCTCGCCACGGACCTCACCCACGATGATGTAGTCGGGGCGCGACCGCAGCGCGGCCGCGACGAGGTCGAACATGTCCACCTCGGAGTCTGCCCCGCGCCCCTCGCGGGTGAGGAGTTGCTGCCACGTGTTGTGCGGCGGCAGCACCTCGGCGGTGTCCTCCGCGGTGTATATCTTCGAGTCTCCCGGGATGAACGACAGCATCGCGTTCAGCGTCGTCGTCTTCCCGGAGGCCGTCTCGCCGACGACGAACACCGTCCGCTCGTTCTCTATGGCGACCCAGAGGTAGGCCGCGAGCTGCGGCGAGAGCGTCGCCCACTTCGTGATCTGGAAGATGGAGAGCGGTACCTCCTCGCCCTGCCGGATAGTGAGCGAGGAGCCCTTCAGCGAGATGTCGTCGGAGTAGATGATGTTGATACGGGAGCCGTCCGGGAGCGTGGAGTCGACGATGGGGTGGGCGTCGGAGACGGGGTCGCCGATGCGCTCACCCATGTTCCGGAGCCAGTTGTCGAACGACTCCGGCGAGTCCCACTCGACCGTCGTCTCCAGCAGGCCGAAGGTGCCGTGGTCGACGTCGACCTGGGTGGGGCCGATGACGTGGATGTCCTCGTTCTCCGTGTCGCGCATGATGGGTTCGAGCGGACCCAGCCCGACGATGTCTCGCACCAGACGGTAGCGCATCTTCTCGTACGTCGTCTCGGAGACGGTGATGCGGCCCAGGTTCAGCCGCGACTTCAGCTGTTGCAGCGACGTCTGTTCCTCCTCTGGAACCGGGTCGCTGACGTTCACTACCTCGTCGAGGAGCGACTCGATTCGCTCTTCGTAGTCGGTGTCGGACTCAGGTGCGGGCTGGTGGACGCTGTACTCGAGAATCTTGTCCTTGACGTCGTCGAAGACCAGCCGTTCCTCCTCGTCGAGTTCCGGTTCGATGGTGTAGTACTTGGTGTCCTCGCCGACGTTGCCGTAGATCTGGACGTAGACGGGGCCGCCGAGGTGGTAGAGCACGTTCGGGCGCCGCGACTCGTAGTCGCCAGGCTCGTCCACGAGCATCGGATACTCGCCCGTGATCTTCTTGAACCGCTTGAGGTGGTCCCGGAGGTGGTCCCACTGCCTGGCGTGCTGTTTGAGTTCCTCCGAGAGGCGCGCCGACCCGTGCTCCGTCGCCATCAGGCCACGCTCCTCGACTCGATGACGATGCCGATGCCCGACCGGACCGAGAAGCCGATGCGGTCACCGACCTGCTCACCCATCCCCGCGAAGCGCTTGACGAAGATGTTCCGGCGGATGTCGTTGCCGACCTCGACCATCTCGAGCTGGATGAAGACGTCCGCGATGGAGCGGAACGGCCCCATCGTCTCTTCGTCGACGGTCGTCGGGTCGACGGTGAGGATGATGGTCTTGCCGCGAGAGGTTATCTCCCGGAAGAAAGAGATGATCTCGAGGGCGGCCTGTCGCTCCTCGTTCTTGCGGACGAGTGCCTCGAACTGCGGGTCGTTGCGGAGGATGGCGTCGAAGGTGTCGATGATGATGATGTCGCCGTTCCACACCGTCTCCGCCTCCATCAGTCGCCGGAGCAGTTCCTTCCGGTCCCGCTGCTGGCCGCTGAGGACGCCGCCGGAGTCGAGTTCGGCGTGGATGTAGAGAATCTCCTCGTTCAGCAGCGGCTTCACCATCGGGTACTGCAACGAGTGCATCTGGTCGAGGAAGCCACGGACGCTGAGTTCGGTCGAGATGAACGTCACCGTGATGTCCTCGTCGGTGAAGCCGTAGCTGAGCCGCTGAGAGAGGACGCTCTTGCCCGCGCCGTAGTCGCCCTCCATGAGAACGATGGCGCCACGGGGGATGCCGCCGCCGAGTTCCTCTCTGAGGCGGTCGTGGCCGTCGAGTCCGATCGGAAACTGTGTGTCGGTCATAGATTAGGTAGTTCTGAATTCGAAGGTCTCCTCGTCGGTGTCGACGACGAGTTTCACGCGGTGGTCGCCGGCCGACAGCGAGACGTCGGAGACGACGATTTCGGCGACGGCGTTCGGCGACCACTCGCTGCCGCTGACGACGGTGAGGGTGAGAGACGTCTGGTACCGTCCGTCGACGAAGAGGTCGACCGTAGCGCTGTCCGCCGGAAGGGTCCGTATCCCGGTATTCTTCACGTACAGCGTGAGCGTGTTGTTCACGTCGTCGTACACGCCGGCCTCCGGGTCCGAGATGATCTCCGCGTCCGTCTTGATAGACTTCGAGACGTCGCCGCCGCGGTCGTCGACGGCGTTCGAGATGCCGCTGACGGTGTCGATGAGCACGCCAGCGACGCCGGCTGCGATGACGATACTCGCGATGAACAGGATGAGCGTGGGCACGGATATCTCGGCCATGTTACGTCACCGTGACGTCACTCGTGTCTGCAACACCCTGTTCTGTGACGATTTTGACGCGCGACGGTTCGGCGAGCGTGAGGTTCAGCGTCATCGACTCGCCGGGTTCCCAGAGGTCGGTCGCGGTGATGCCGTCCACCCGTGCCGACGCCGTCGACTCGTACTGGTTGTCGACGAGGAGCGTGGTGCCGTTCACCGAGAGGGTCGTCGACCCCTCGTTGGAGACCGAGAGATTCAGCGTGCCCGTCGTGCTGTTGTACCGGGCGGTCTCGACGGCAATTTCGGTGTTCCGGCGGTCGAGGAGCTGCTCCTGGCGCTCGTCGTGCGCCTCGTCGACCTCCTCGAACGTCGTCGAGGTGGTCGTGATCAGCGTCCCCCCGGCGATGAACAACCCGAGGAAGATAATCGCCGTCGCCCCGCTAACGCCGAAGCCCATCGTGACCCCCTCTATCGGAGACGAGCGCGTCGAGTGCGCTCGTCTCGGGCGTTCGGTCGCCGAGTCGGCTCACGTACGAGAGGCTCGTCTCGTGGTGTCCCGCCGTGAGCGACCCGTTCTGTGCGTCGTCGCTGGGACTCGCGACGGACCGGGCGTACGTGTCCAGCGTGGACCTCACCGACGGCGAAATCCAGCCGAAGTCCTCGTAGAGCCGGAGTGCACGGGTCGCTCCGAGCGGGCCGCCGGCAGAGACGAGGAACTGCATCCACTCCATCGCGACCGACTCCGCGACGTAGGTCGTCGGCAGCGCGGAGAGATACGGGGCCGAGTCGGACGCGGGTTCAGCCCCCCGTCCTGCTAGTCCCACGGCGTCGGCGGTCCCGGGAGACGCCGTGCCCGGGTCGGCCTCGGCAGCCGACTCCGTCTCGACAGCCGAGTCGGTCGAGTCGTCGAGGAACATCTCGTCGTCCGTCACTGCTTCCGCCGGCCCGACGCTCACCTCGCCGCGTGCGGTGTGGTCGGGAGCCGTCGTCTCCAGGTCGGGGTCGCCGTCCGAATCGGCGTCGGGTTCGAGGCCGGCGGCGTCCTCTGCTGACTCGTCACTCTCGTCGCCCTCGTCGCCCTCGTCGCCCTCGTCGCCCTCGTCGCCGTCTGCATCCAGTTCGACGTCGACGGCGACGTCGTCGGACGTCTCGTCCGCGCCGTCGCTCTCACCGGATTCGTCCCCGGTCTCCCCGACCTCTTGGGCGTCAAGTTCTTCGACCTCGTCCGTCTCTTCGAAGTCGTCGACCGACGGCTCCGCCGCTTCGTCGGCGGAGTCGTCGTCCCAGCCGTCGCTCTCGTCGTACTCCGCTTTGAGGTCGTCGAAGGAGACACCACCACCGCCGCCGGAAGCGGCGTCAGTGTCGGCCGTGGCGGCGTCGGGGTCGTCTCCGCCTGCTCCATCGTCGAGGAGTTCGGGCTGGTCGGGCTCCGTCTCCGCGAGTTCGTCTTCCGCGGCCTCCTCGGCCTGCGCCTCGCCCTCCTCGGTATCGAGGTCACCGAAGTCCTCGTCGAAGAAGCTCTCGGCGTCGGCGTTCACGACGTCCGGGTCCAGGTCGTCCTCGTCTTCCTCCTCGGACTCGAAGAGTCCGAACGCGCCGTCGCCGTGCTCGAGGCCGCCCATCTCCCGGGCGTCGTCGACGAACGGGTTGATGCCGCGCGTGACCATCTCGTAGATGTCGAGGAGCTTCCGGATGGTGTCGTCGAGGTCGTCCACCGTCTCCCCGATCTGTTTGTTCTCCTCGCGGACGGTGTTCATCGTCGACGAGAGGCCGCCGATCTCGGTCTCGAGCTCGCCAATGCGGTCCTCGAACTCGGCGAGTTTGTCGGGGACGTCTCCGCTCGCTCCGCCGCCGGAGCCGCCGGCACCGCCGTCGCCGCCGAACTCGTCGTCGAAGTCCTCGTCGAACCCCCCGCCGAACTCGTCGAAGTCGTCCGCACCACTCTCGTCCGTGGTGGCCTCGTCGCCGTTGGAGTCCTCGTCGAAGTCGTCGAAGTCGTCGAAGTCGTCGTCGAAGTCGTCCATGTCGTCCCTATCGTCCATGTCGTCCATGTCGTCGCCTCCAGCAGCATCGTCGGCGCCTCCGTCGTCGCCATCGTCGTTGACCCAGTCCATCATGCCCACGCAGACCACCTCCGCTGGGCACGGGCGAGAACCGCTCCGTCGGCGGAGAACGTCGGGTCCGGTGTCACCCGTGTGACTCCGGTCCCGTCGGACACCTGTTCCGATGGCGGGGAAAGAGCGCGCATTGATATTCACGTAGCTGTGAACGATACATGAAGGTTCCCACCCAGGTATCGGGCGTGATAATGCACGCCGGCGGGCGGTTTTTGCCGCCTTTCGACCGGCTCTGGGAACCGTCTCATCGGTGAGAAGAGTTATTTGGACTCATCACGAGGATGCACCAAGTCCGAGGATATCTCAAATGCCTGAACTCGTCGAAACCGGAATCGAAGGCCTCGATTCCATCCTCAACGGTGGCATCGTAAAGAACGCCGCAGTGCTCATCAGTGGCAACCCGGGGACCGGAAAGAGTATCCTCGGGATGCAGTACCTGTACAACGGTGTGAAAGACTACGGGGACGGTGGTATCTATCTGACGTTCGAGGAGTCCCAAGCCGACATCGAGGAGGCGGCGCTGTCGATCGGGTTCGAGCAGTGGCCCGAGTACGTCGAAAGCGGCGACATCAAGGTGTACGACAAGCGGACCCTCCTGCGCGACGGCGACTTCTCGGGGACCTTGGACAGGATCCTCGACGACCTCCAGTCGACCAATTACGACCGACTCGTCCTCGACTCCCTGACGATGTTCCAGCTCTTCTTCGAGGACGAGAAGGAACAGCGTCACTACCTCCTGAAGTTCATCGACATCCTCAAGGACTCGGGGCTGACCTCCCTCCTGACGACGGAGCAGTCGGCCATCTTCCCCGAGACCGAAATCGGTCTCGAGAACTTCCTCACCGACGGGAACATCTACCTGGTGCAGTCGCCCGCCGGCTCGACCTCGAACCGGTACGTCTGGGTGGCGAAGATGCGCAAGCAGTCCATCAAGAACTCGATGTTCCC